>CAJBWJ010000086.1 GCA_903959355.1 uncultured bacterium | reverse complement strand
TGATCACAAATTTATTAAAAGAACTTGAAAAAATAAATATAGAAGAAAATAGTATTTTGGAGATTCTAAAAGTTGTAAAAACTACAGATTTTATGGAAAGAATGATCGAAGCGTCTATCGAGGATGCTTATAAGTCAATCGAGAAAGAACTTAGAAAAAAGATTGAATTAATACAAAAAAAAGTGATAAGATTGTCATTGTCACTGGTCAATCTGGAGTTGGAAAAGGAAGCATTATTAAATTATTAAAAGAGGAATATCAGTTTGAAGAACCTCCTTTTATAACCACTAGAGACTTGAGACCTGGTGAGGCTGAATATGGATGCGAAGAAGTTAGTGTGGGAGAATTTATGGTTTTAGAAGGAACTGGAAAGTTAGCTCTAGCAGTTAGTTCTTATGGTAATTTATATGGTTATTCAATAAATAGACTCTGCTATCTGCTATCTCAAGATAAAAAACTTGTTATTGAAGCACCTCCTAGTAGGATAACTACAGAGGTTGATTTTTTACTTCCAGAAGCTGTAACCATAGTTGTAATGCCTGATGAAGATGATTTTAGCGTTGAATCTCTTAAAAAGAGGGATACTGAAAGTCCAGCTAAGCAAAAAATTAGAGTTGCAGAGGGAAGAGCAGATAAAGCACATTGCATAAGTCTACTTGGAAGTAGTGATGTTTATCCAATTATAGTAGTTTATGGAGAAGAAGAACACGCCAGACAACAAGTTATAAGAGTATTTCAAAATAAATTGAAATTAGCTGGCCATCATTTAGCTGCAGAAAAAAAAGGAAGAATTAACTAATTTTTCAAAACTACTCTCAATCTTAAAGAATTGAGTACTACGCTAACGCTAGAAAAAGCCATCGCCATGCCAGCAAACGCTGGATTAAGCAACACTCCAAAAAATGGATAAAAAGCTCCAGCGGCTAAAGGGATACCTATTACATTATAGGCAAAGGCCCAGAAGAGATTCTGGCGCACCACCTTCATTACTGATTTAGACAATTCAATGGCTGTTTCAACTTTGAGCAAATCACCTCTTAGAATTGTAGCCTGTGCCGTCGACATGGCCACTTCCGTGCCTGTGCTCATTGCAATGCCAACATTAGCTGCAGCTAATGCAGGAGCGTCATTTACACCATCTCCAACCATTGCCACTATTTCATTTTTTGCCTTAAGTTCTTTAATTTTGGCAAGTTTCTGTTCTGGTTTAACTTCACCAATTGCTTCGTCGATGCCAAGGGTTTTAGCAAAATATTCGGCTGTCTTTTGACGATCACCGCTTAACATGACTAGTTTGATATTTAGTTTCTTCAATTTATTTATCGCTTCTTGTGTGGTTTCTTTGAGTTGATCAGCAACAGTAATGACGGCTAAAATATTTTTCTCGTCCAACAAATAGAGAAGTGACTCGCCAGGATTGGCAATAAATTCTTTTTCTTTTGGCATGGTGTGTTTGGCTAAGGCAAATTTTTCACTCACCAACCAATAAGTTTTATTTTTAATTTCTCCACTCACACCTTCGCCAGCGAGATTGTGGAATTTTTCCACTTTGGCCAAAGAGATGTTTTGGGCTTTAGCTTTGTTTACAACTGCCACTGCTAAAGGGTGCTCTGAATGATTTTCAAGAGCAGCAGCTAAAGCTAGAACTTCTTCTTCTGTTTTATCAGAAAAACTGACAATACGCTCCAAACTTGGTTTGCCGGTAGTAAGTGTGCCAGTTTTATCAAACACTACCGTAGTGACACGATGCAGCTGTTCCAAACTTTCAGCATTTTTAATCAGAATGCCTTTTTTGGCGGCACCACCAACACCGACGATCATCGCGGTTGGAGTAGCCAGACCAAGCGCACAAGGACAGGCAATGACAAGCACAGCGATCATGCAACTAATCCCAAAAGCGAGTGACTGAGAGAATGGTAAATTAATACCTGGTAAAAACACCCATGCTAAAAGCGTTAGTAGGGCAATAATTAAAACTGTTGGCACAAAAATGGAGGAGACTTTATCAGCCAAACGCTCGATTGGTGCTTTAGAATTTTGAGCATTTTTGACCATCTCGACAATTTTGGCCAACATCGTTTCACTGCCAATTTTCTGTGCTTTGATAAACAAAACACCATCAATGTTAAGCGTGCCTGCTACTACAACATCACCTTTGATTTTTCTAAGGGGAAGTGACTCACCAGTAATCATTGCTTCATCAATGTTGGATTCGCCATCAGTGACCAAGCCATCAACTGGAATACTACTGCCTGGTTTAATTTTGATTAAATCACCAACTTTGACTTGATCAATTGCTAATTCAACAAAATCATTGCCTTGTTTTACCAAAGCAGTCTTGACTTGCAGTTTAACTAGGGAAGCAAGGGCTTCACCAGTACGCATTTTAGAACGTGCTTCTAAATATTTACCAAATTTGACAAAAGAAATCACGATAATAGTCACATCAAAATACAAAGCATTGGTCAAACCAAAGCGACTAAATAGACTTGGAAAGAAAAAGCCAAAGACTGAATAAAGATAAGCCGCACCTGTGCCAAGCCCAACTAAAGTGTCCATATTGGCTTTGCCAAAACGAACAAAAGTTACTAAAGCTCTAATAAAGCCACTGCCTAATACAAAAAAAATAATACTGGCCAAAATAAATTGTACCGACATCCAAAATGATTCTGGAAATGGTAAAACAGGAATGAATTTAAAACTTTTAGATGCGAGTTCCCACATCATCGACACAAAAACAAAGAGAGCAATTGGCAAAGCAAATTCCACTTGTTCTTTTTCTTTTTGTAAATCAAGCATTGCGTCGTGATCATGATTTTGGCCATGATTCTGATCATGATTTTCAGCGTGGATTTTTTCTTCTTCCAGTAGCTCATAACCCAGTGGCTTAAGTTTTTGATTCATTACTTTTAGATCAGTTTTAGATTCATCATAGCTAATGACTGCTTCTTCCGTAGCATAAAAACTAGCTGCTTCGCTCACTCCTTTTACTTTACTTAAACTTTTAGCGATAACATTGGCACAGCTAGCGCAGTGCATGCCCTTAACTTTTAGAGTGATTTTTTTGTTAGATTCCATACCATTGCTTTCTCCATAATTCTAATTGCTTAGAATTTTCGGTTAAAGATTGATTAACTACATCGGCTAAATTCAAAACTTCACTGCGCACACTTTTAGTAGAAATTTCTTTAGCTGCCTCAATCGCCTCTTTATGATGAATTAATAAGGCATTGAGTAAACGCAAATCAAATTTTTCATCTTTATCTCCTAAATTAATTTTGTTGAATTGAGTAACCTGGCGAGCATCTCCATACCAAGCTTTTTTATTGGCATAAAGACTTTCGATTCCAGCGCGATCAGCCGCAATGACGGTATTAGCCAGATCCTTAATTTCTTGACGATCTGTTTTGGCCAAAGCTTGATCTAATAAATAAATGGCTGCCAAATGATGAGCAATCATATTATCACTGTAACGCAGATCAACCCACTGATCAGCTTGACCTAAATCGTGAGTTTTTTTCATCTGTGTATTTTGCACTTGGTATTCTGGAGTAAGAAAATATCCCACACCAATTCCACTTAAAAAAATAATGGTAAATAAGGATAGTTGTAAACCTTTGGACATAAATTAATTCCTTATAATTTTATTTTGACTTACTAAAAACTTTCATAATTTCATCGACTGCTTGTTTAGAACGACCTTGCTTAATGTGATCTACCACACAACAAGAAAGGTGTTCTTCTAGCAGCACTTCATCTACTTTTTCAAGAGCACTACGCACAGCTTTGGTTTGAATTAATATATCAATACAGTAGACATCTTCTTCCACCATTTTGATTACTTTTTCCAAATGACCTCTGGCAATTTTTAAACGATGAAGAGCATTGTCTTTTTTAGTTTTGGTTTGGAACATATAGATTTTTCTTTAATTTAATATAAATTTCTAGTCCCCCATTGGGGGATAAAAGAAGTATGCCAAAATACAAAGGAAAATGCAAGAGGAACTATTGAAATCTTAATTTATGAAAATAATCAGAAGCTGCTTCAACCACATCTCCTGGAACAATGACTTTCGATGCAAATTTTCTTAATTCATCTTTTTGTTTTCTTGCACCACCAAAAACAATTGCACGAGGATTTCCTCCATGAAAATAATCAAAGTAAGTATCTAGTCTGTCAACTGGAACGGTAATTCTAGTTTCTTCTAATTTCATTGCTGGCAACCTAAAAGAGTCGATCAAATGAGCCATATTTCCTTCTATACCAACCAGAGCAATTACATGCCTGCCATGTTCAAATTTTCTAAAATCCATTCCTCCTGGACCTTCTATTAAAATTCTTGTTTCATCATTCTCAACTTGAACTAAATCCGGCCTCATATGTAAAGTTTCTTTTAAAACAAAAGTATTGTCCATAGAAATAGCTACTGCTCCGCCAGACGCTAAAACATCTCTAAAAGCATTGACACCACCAAAACTTTCAACCGGCATAGCTGGAACACCAAGTGCTTTAGAAATAGCGGTGATAGCTGCGTGATACATATCTCCTTGTGGAGTAACAACTAGCCAACCTTTTTCTAAATTAGGAACTGCCGGATCTTTAAATTCATTTTTACCATGAAAAGGGATGATGACTCTATAAAGATCTCCTATATTAACTTCGCCATCAACATCTCCTACCAAACGTCTTTTAGTAACTGTATTTAAACAAGCGGCAGCAGCGCAAGGCAGACATAAGCCTCTTCTTAAACGAAAAACATCTGTTTCTACTACAGCTTCTAAACCTGGCCCAATTTTTCCTTCATCACTGAGATCTCTAATTGCTTCAAAAACTGAAGTTGCTGCAGTAATTTGATCGACATGAACTTGATTTAAATCAATTTCATCAGTTTCTTCAGTCAACCTAATATCTTCTTCAACATCGCCATGTGATTCTTTTTCAATCATAAATTAGCCATTTCTATTTATTAATAAATTTGAATTTTTAAAAAGCTTCAACACTTCAAACCAAACTAAACTAACAGACACAACTAATATAACTATTAAAAAATCATTTAGATGAAGTGGTGCTAAATGGAATAAATTTGAAAAGAATGGAACATAAATCACTCCAAGCAAACAAGCTACAGCACCAATGAAAACAATCATTAGTGTCTTATTGAAAGATTGAATAATTTGAAAAATATTTTTACTCCACGAAAGGTTAATAATAATCATTAATAAATTGGCTAAAACTAAAGATGCAAAAGCAAAAGAACGCGCTTCATCTTCACTTCTGCCATTTTTAACCATAAAAGCAAATAAGGAAAAAGTAGCAATTAAAACACCGAAGCCTTGTAATATGTTTATCGTTACAGTTTTCAAGTTAAACATAGGTTGCTGAAGATTTCTTGGTGGTCTTTTCATTATTTTTGAATCCTCTTTTTCTGATTCAAAAACTGTTGAACAAGCCGGATCAATAATCAATTCCATAAAAGCTATATGAGCTGGAAAAAGAACTATTGGAAAATCGAAAAAAAGTGGCAATAAAGACATACCGGCAATAGGAACATGAACAGCTAAAATATATCCCATAGCTCTTTTTAAATTATCAAAGATTCTTCTACCCAAGCGCACCGCTGCAACAATAGAAGAAAAATCATCATTTAAAAGAACCAACGCAGCAGCTTCTCTAGCTACATCAGTTCCTCGCTCACCCATAGCAATACCAATATGAGCAGCTTTCAAGGCTGGAGCGTCATTTACTCCGTCACCAGTCATGGCTACAATTTCACCATTAGCTTTCAAGGCATTAACAATTGCTAGCTTTTGTTCTGGAACAACTCTAGCAAAAATATTTATTGTTTTGATTTTTTCTTTAAGCAAAGAATCTGACATTTTCTCTAATTGATCACCAGTTATATATTCATCCGAATTTTTAATCCCTATTTTTTTAGCAATAAATTGAGCAGTTCCTGGATAATCGCCAGTTATTACAATCACCCTCATTCCAGCATCATAAGCTTCCTTAACTGCCATAGCGGCAGTAGAACGAGCAGGATCAATAAAGCCAAAAAGACCCACAAACTCAAAAGCAAAGTCGTGCTGATTCTTTGGTAAATCATTTTTAGAAAATACTGCTTTAGCTCCACCAAGCACTCTCAGACCTTTTTCAGACATTTGTTTAACTTTATTTAGAATCTCAAGTCTTTCACTCTCACTAACATGACATAAATTTAGAATTGCTTCAGGAGCACCTTTTGCAGCAATTGTTAAATCTTTTTTGTCTGGCATTTGCCAAACATGTGATAGGGCTAATAATTCTTTGGATAAAGGATATTCTTTAATTAAATTCCAATCGTTATGCAAATGCTCAGTTTTTTTAAGATAAAGACCACCCATTTTATTTAATTCTTTTTCAATTGGATCAAAAGGGTCTTTTTGACTAGCCAAAACTCCATATTCTAATAACTTATAAAATTTTTCTGGCAAATCAGTAGAGGCTAAATCACTTAATTCATAAAAAGAGCCCTGAGCATAAAGACTGGTCAGTTCCATTTTATTTAAAGTTAGTGTGCCAGTTTTATCTGTACAAAGAACAGTTGCTGCACCCAAAGTTTCTATAGCTGCAGAACGCCTGGTAAGAACCTTTCTCTTAGAAATTCTCCAGGCTCCTAAAGTTAAAAAGATTAAGAGAACTATTGGAAATTCCTCTGGCAGTATTGCCATACTAAGTGTCAATCCTGCCAATAATCCTTGAATAAAATTTCCTTTAATTAAGGTATAACCTATGACTACAATGGCGCAGAGAAAAGCTCCAATAATTGCTACAAAGCGAACTATCCTGGCAGTTTCTTTGTGTAAAAGTGTATCTTCATCTTTAATTGTTTCCAAACTTTTGCCAATCTTTCCTATTTCCGTATTAGTACCAATTGAATGAACTTTGGCAATTCCCCGTCCACTTACAACCATCGAACCAGAATATACAAATGGAAGGTCATCGCCTCCAGCTCTTTGTTGACTAAGTTTGCCATCCCACTCTATTTTTCTAACAGGCATCGATTCACCAGTGAGAAGAGATTCGTCAACACAAAGATTTTCACAAGATAAAACTACAGCATCAGCTGGAATTCTGTCACCTTCGCGAATAATAATAATATCGCCTTTAACCACTTCACGGCCAGGAATTCTTATTTGCTCATCATCTCTCAAAACTAGCGCCCTGGGACTAGATAAATTTCTTAGAGCTTCTAAAGTTTTTTCTGTTTTCTTTTCTTGATAAAAAGTAATTCCAATCACTACAAAAACAGCAAAAACCAACATTATGGCATCTTTAGGTTCACCCATGAAAAAATATATTGCACCGCTGCCAATTAAAAGAAGCAGCATCGGCTCAGAAATAATTTTTATAAAAAGAGTAAAACTATTTTGCTTTTTTTGAGATGGCAATTCATTATATCCATCAGCTTGCAAAAGTTTTGCAGCTTCTTTAATGGAAAGACCAGAAATAGATTTTTTTTCAAGTTCGATGCTCATTTGATAATAATAACATATTAGACTTAATCAGATGAGTCTAGTAGAATCTAAGAATGAACTTTTTAAAATCAAGCAAATGGAAGTTAGCAATCAAAGTAACACCGCTTGTTGTTGGTATAGTTTTATTAAAATTAATCATTCACCAGTTAGGAATGGAGTTTTTAACTCTCAACTCTCTTTTTGGTGCAATTATTTCTGCCAATGTTTTTCTAGTTGGTTTTTTAATTTCTGGAGTTCTTGTGGATTATAAAGAAAGTGAAAAAATACCAGGAGAATTAGCCTGCAGTTTGGAAGTTATAACTGATGAATGTTACATCACTTATAAAAATAAAAAAAGTAAAATTGCCAAAGATTTATTAGACCACGCTCGCGATCTAACTTCTTTAATTATTAAATGGTTGCATAAAAAAGAAAAAACTAATTTAGTTCATAAAAAAATAACCGACCTCAATGATTATTTTCTCGCACTCGAACCATTAACTCAAGCAAATTTTATTGTTAGATTAAAAAATGAACAGAATAATTTAAGAAGAATGATTACTAGAATCCATTCAATTAGAGAAACATCATTCAATCCAGCTGGATATGCCATTGCAGAAATAATCTCAGCAGTTCTATGCATCGGATTGGTTTTTACAAAAATTGATCCCTATTATGAAAGTATTTTCTTTGTTGCTTTTGTTTCCTTTATTTTGATTTATATGGTGATGTTAATCAAAGACTTAGATAATCCTTTCAACTATTACGAAAAAGAAAATTATGCTGACGAAGTTTCTTTGAAACCTCTTTTTGATTTAGAAAAAAGAATCCCTCACGACCTTGAAAAACTAAAGTAGCCTATAAGTGTGCTATAATGACTGCACTAATACATTTTTGTATTTTTTTTGGCCTCCTAATCCAAATTTTTAAATTATGAAAAAATCAATCTATTTTGATGTTCTTATTGTATATAACGAGAAATTTTCTTCAAGTTCAAGCAATAATGCAATCGAAAACAAAACACCATTTTCTGATAAATTTGATAATGAATCTTACAATATTGTTTATGGACATTTCCTAGAAGTTTGTGAAAAATTCAAACTCAAAGTTGCTTTTACTACTTCAGCTGATATCGTCGGAATGGGTTTATGTAAAAGTTTTTGGAGTTATAAAAATAAAAAATGGTCTAAAAATAATTCCTTGTGCTCTTCTAAATTAATTTTTGATAAATTTGCTCCAACTAATAAGGGTATTGCATCACGTCGTGATTTATTATTTTCATCAAAAAAAATTAAACCTTTTAATGAGGCCGGTTTATTTAATTTATTTTTTGATAAACAAGAAACTTACAACGAATTATCTAAATATTCTATTCCAACAATTTCTTTAGAAGAAAATAATTTAGAGAGCATTAACAACGCATGCAGCGCATTAGCTGAATTAACCAGTCAGCATCCTCATGCCAAAGACTTTAGCAGCGATATTGTAATGAAAGATGAATTTGGAGCTGGCGGAGAAAATGTATATAAATTCAAATCTAAACAATTTAAAGAAATATTAGCGATTACCTTAAAAAATAGTAAAGTTTCTTTTATCATCCAACCTTTTGTAAAATTTGATCAAGGCTTTAGTTATCACAATGCTCCAGCTACAACTGACATTCGTTTTGTTTATCTCAGTGGAAAGATAGTTCAATCCTATATTAGAATTGCTAAAAATGGAGACTTCCGTTGTAATGAACATCTAGGCGGCGCTTTGACTTATTTACCTCTTGAAGAAATACCTCAAAAATTAGTGGCAAAAGCAAATATCATTTCAAAAATATTAAATGACAAATCTTCGCTTTATGCGCTGGATTTTGTCATTAGCAATAATGGCAATGTTTATCTTTTGGAAGGAAACAGCATGCCTGGACTTGATTGGAATATGTCACTTAAAGATAATGAAATTAAAGCAAAAAAACTAATCGAGTTAGTTGTTAAAGAAATGATTAAAAGAACTAAAACAAAAGTTACTCATCGCTTAATCAAACCAATCAAAAAAATAAAATTCGATAAAATCATTAGTTCTATAGAAGAACTAAAAGCTCCAGTTAGACCTCTTATATTTTCTTAACCTAAAATAAATAATTGAGCGCCCAGCTGTTTATGTTTTTCCTTAAGCTGGTCAATTCTTTTTCTAGACATGTCTGCTAAAAATTGCAGTGACTTTTGCTCACGATTATTAAGAGCTGCTAAAAATTTCAAAAATTCTCTAACATCATTCAGATTAAGACGATTTGGATTAATTTCAACAGATTTAGATGAGTTGGCGGTTCTTTCAAAATTAAAACCATAAACACTGTGACTTATTGAGTCGATTCTTTTGAAAGCTTTATCATCTTTCTCAACCATAATCTATTTTTTCTTAAGTTTACTGGTTATAAAAGGTATTAGCATTGGCACAATAGAAATTAAGATAATTAAAACGATTATTAATGAAAAGTTTTCCTTTACATAAGGAATATTTCCAAAGAAAAAACCAACAAAAAGAGCAATTGTTACCCAAGCTAATCCACCAATTAAGTTATAGGAAATAAATTTACCATAACTCATTTTGCCAATACCAGCCACGAATGGTGCAAAAGTACGAACAATTGGCACAAAACGAGCCATGATGATAGTTTTACCACCATGTTTCTCAAAAAATTTATTGGTTTCTTCAATGTGAGCAGCTTTAATTGGCACTCTTGGATTAGCAATTAATTGCTGACCAAAAAAATGACCAATCCAGTAATTAGCTGTGTCTCCCAAAACTGCAGCAAAAACTAACAAAATCCATAAAATCCAAATATTTAATGAGCCTAGAGCAGCAAAAGCTCCAGCTGCAAAAAGTAAAGAATCTCCTGGCAAAAATGGCATGAAAACAAGGCCAGTTTCAATAAAAATAATCACAAATAAAATAACATAAGTCAAAAGTCCATAGTTGGAGATTATTTGTCCCAAATGGACATCGATATGTAATATGAAATCTGCAAGAAAAGATAAAATTTGCATATAAGTCAAAGATTATATAGATTAACCAAGCTACAGGCAACTGCCTTTATTTATGCTAACATGTTAGAGATGAAGTCAAAGACAACTTATTACATAGCTGGTTTCATAGGCTCAACCATTGGGGGCTACATCCCAACACTTTGGGGTGCAGGATTTCTTTCAATTACTTCTCTTCTACTTAGTACGTTTGGAGGAATTTTGGCAATTGTGATTGTTTTTAAATATTTTTAAAAACATAGCGGGCATTTCTAAAGCATTAAATACAAATCAAAAATACCTTCTTCTTCTGTTTCTATTCTAGCATTCAGAACTCCAGAAACTTCTAATAATTCTTTTCTAAAATCAGAAAAAGCTTGTTCAATAATTTCCGGAGAATTGTATTTATTTAAAAAATTAATTACTATTTTGCTTATATCATTCATCTGCTTAATAAATTCTTCAGTACTTTCAATATCTTCGTTTCTCTTCATTTTTTTATCCAAATAATCTGCATAAAATTGTTTATTCTCTAATTCTAAATGATTCAATAAATCATTTTTAAATTTAATTAATTGAGAAATAATTTTTTCGCCGTTCACTTTCAATTTAGAATCTTCCAACAAAAAAGCTAGATCTTCTTGCAGAATAAGATGCTGAGATTTTATTTTAGAAACCAATTCTTGTGAATTTATCATATTTAGATAATATAATATCTGATAATTAAAAAAGCTGCAATTGCTATCATAGCAACTTCATCCAGCATCACGAAAGCTTTCGTCTGACAAACGAAACTACTTTAATCCATTTTATTTTTAGATTTAAGTCTTATTTATGCTTAAAAGCCTATTTGTTTTCATGCCGTTTACAACAGGACGGCTAGTATCAACCTGTTCTTTCCAAAATTTACGATCTGCATAAACTGCAGTAGCAAGATCAAGATGTCCATCGTGGGAAAATAGCATTCCATTTGATTGCAATAATGGATATAGATATTTGAGACAAGTCCTAGTGGATGATTTAAGATCAACATCTATAAAAACACCAGCAATATTCTTATGAAACTTTGGCAAAGTTTCTTCAAACCAACCTTTTTTAAACTCACAAGTTTCTATTTCTCCATATGAAGTAATATTTTCTTTTACTTCTTTTAAAGAACCAGCATATTGTCCTTTATCAAAGAAGTAAACTTTTTTTGTCTGTCTAAATGATTTTTTATCACGAAAAAACAATCCATCTCTACTTGTGTACATATCATTACT
The DNA here is from genome assembly GCA_903959355.1 of uncultured bacterium. Lineage (GTDB taxonomy): Bacteria > Patescibacteriota > Microgenomatia > UBA1400 > PJMF01 > UBA1364. Next base: position 1,801 of record CAJBWJ010000086.1, on the reverse strand, counting down.
TTCTGGTAGTCCATCGAATGAATCGAAAACAACCAGTTTACGTTTTGCAAGCTTGGCTATTAAACTCAGCTTAGCTGTAGAACCACCCTTATATGATCCAGCCTCTACAAATACACCGGAAACTGTAGATGGTATTTTTAAAAAAGCCTTTGAAATTTCTAATATCTCTTCCATAGTGTGTGAACATTTAACACGACTACTTATGAGCATAAATCTAAAAATAATATAAAGTTTTACAAAAAAAGATATGTTTGGAATGGAGCTAAAAATAAATCTATATACTGCTAATAAATCTTTTTTTATAGTTTCTTTATTTCTTGTATTGCTTTCGAAATGGAATGACTGATCTTGAGTGCTCGGCATAACAATGATCATAACATAACAAAAATTGCAAAACAGCTTAAATTTAGAATCCTATTTACACTGATCGCCGTAGACTGGTGAACAACCGAGTCCTTCACTTGTTCTTTGACCAGAAACAGCATTAATATGATCGTGTAAAATTTGCTCTAACTCATATCCTTTAACTGGATTCTTTGATATTAAATTTACTAATTCGTTTGGATCATTATTTAAATCATAAAGTTCTTTTTTGCCGCTATCTAGCGTTAGAATAAACTTCCAACCGTCAACGGTGGTTAAACTTCTCTTAAATGTATAGAGTCTATAATCTGTTTCACTAAAGACATTATGAGCAACATTCTGTCCTGACAAAGAAGGTGTGAGACTAATACCCTTAATCTGGTTAGGAACTGGATTTGTGATATTTAACAAATCAAGAACAGTTGGCAAAAGATCAAAAGTACTAACTAATTGATTAATCTTTTTACCTTCGGTTTGACCTGGTTGATGAATTGCCAATAAAACATTTACAAGCTCACTATATAAAGTGGCTCCGTGATCGATAGTGCCATGTTCATAAAATTCTGTTCCGTGATCACTCATGACGATAACAATCGTGTTGTCCAAAGCATTCATTTCTTTGGCCTGATCCATGAATTTTTTAAATTCCATGTCCATGTCATTAATTTTTTCATCATAAATTGCACGCCAAAAAGCAACATCTTCATCTGATAAATTCAGAGAGCCTTTTGCCAAGGCCTCTTCACGAAGTTTGCCTTGTTCAGCTTTGCTTCCGGTGTACTTGCCAGTGTATGGTTTAGTAACATAGCGATAATCATAACCGCCATTAATTTCATGTTGACCATGAACATCATATCCGTGAAGAAAGAGAAAAAATGGCTTATCTTTGTTCTGAGTCAACCATTCAAGAGCTTTGGGTGCACTACCATCCAAACCGCCAAATGTTTCTGTTTCAAAATAAGTATCAAAACCTTGATTGAAACCAAACTGTGGACCTACTCCAGCATCACCCGTAAATCCTCCAGTCACATAGCCGTTGCTTTTGAGAATTTCGGCTAGTGTCACTGCGTTTGGAGATAATTTTTTCAAATTAGCAATCACACCCTTTTGTGTCTTCATGTCGAAATCGCTAAATTTATTTACAACTTTATGTTCAGAAGGATACATGGATGTAAAAATTGACATGTGAGTTGGAACTGTCCATGAAGAAGGACTGACTGTCTTTGTGAATAAAGAAGATTGATTTAAAAATGCATCTAAATTTGGAGTGGTATTTAATTTGTAACCATAGCTACTTAAGTGCTTGGCCTGCAAACCATCAAATGAAATAATAATAAGATTAGGCTTCTTATCCACTTTTTTAAGATAGGTTTTATCTAATTTAGGAAAAATAGTATTTATAAAAACAGCAATAAAGCCAACAACGACCACAGCAATA
>CAJBWJ010000085.1 GCA_903959355.1 uncultured bacterium | reverse complement strand
TCCAAAGATAAGTTTGGAAGGATACAAACCAATCATATTTAAGTAAAGTTAAATTAGGGTCAGTTAAAACGAAAGAAAAAACTGCAAAAATTACAAATAATAAAAAATAACTTTTAAGTAAAAAGTTTTTCATTTTTTTGGATATTTATTAGTCCAGTCAGCTGTTTTAATGCGCAGAATATCTGCAAACATTAAGACAGAATCTCTAACTGGATTTACTCGGTCGGTTTGAAAATGTTTCCAAAGAATTGGAACTTCTTTTAAACGAAAGCTATATTTTTTGGCCAAATATAAAAGTTCGACATCAAAAGCGCCAGTAAATGCATCTTGACGTTCATTTTTGCCAGAATAAATATACAAACTTTCAAACAACTTAATGGTGGCTTTTTCTGAAAATAATTTAAAGCCACATTGACTATCTTGTGTACCTGGAACAGCTAACAATTGAACAACCAGATTGAAACCTCGTCCCATGATATGTCTATAAAACGGCTCTTTTTCTCTTTTAGCACCAATTGCTTCTCTAGATCCAAAGATGACATCATATTCACTGGTATATTTAAGAAGTTTTCTGACTTCTCTAATTGGAGTCGATTGATCAAAATCAGTGAAAAGTCTCCAATTTCCTTCTGCTTTTAACATGCCTGATTTAACAGTTGGCCCTTTGCCTTTATGTTGATTTAAAATTAACTTAATTCTTTGATCTTTTTTACTAAATTTTTCTAATTCAGAAATAGTGCCATCAGTACTTCCATCATCAGATAAAATTAGTTCCCAAGATCTTTCGTAATCTTTTAAAAATTGATAAACTTCTTCAAGAACACCTCTGGCAATATTTTTGCTTTCATTGTAGGAAGGTAGAATTATTGAAAGGTAAGGTTTCATAAGTTGTGATTAATTATAATTTAACACAATATTAATTTCTGGACCATTTTCTATTTCAAATTTTTGAACTTTATCTCTATTTGGAAAAACAACTATCTCATAAATTGGTAAAGTTAAAACATTATCACCGTTCTTTTTTTCATCGATAACGAAAAGTTTTTTTGCTAGTTGATGGTCTTCCATTCTAACCGGCTCATTTTCATTAGTGCTTAGGAAGTATCTATAGTTCATGCCAAAATATTCTTTCGATTCAGAAATTAAAACTATATTGTATTTTTCGTTTTGATTAACTCTTTTATAAATTTCTTCGCTAGTTCTTTTCATGTCATCAATTGTCCAACCATTGGTTTTGAATGAGTATCTTTGCAAATTTATCAAAACAAAATAAATAAAAAATGGCAAAAATAAAATCGTCATCAACCATTTGTTTTTAAATTTAGCAAAGAATAAACCATAAAAAATATAAACAAATGGGAAGAGGTAGGCGATGTAATGTTCGTAAACTTGATGCTGATAGAGGCTAACACCAATAATCCCAGGAACTAGATAGGCGAGCAGAATTATTTCTCCGTCTTTCAGTTTTCCTTTCTTTTTAATTAAATAAAGAATTGTTGAGATTGAAACAATGAATAGCAAAGGATGATTGATCTTGTTTACTGAAAAACTTGATTCAAAAAGTATTTGTGAAGCGCGATCTTTCAAATCAATAGTAACGAACTTAGTTGCAGCAGCCAAGCCTTTTCTTTCAGATTTTCTTTCTAAATCAAAGCTTTTTTCTTTGGTAAAAATTGAAGAAAAAGAATTTAGATTTGTAAAGTTATGTTTAAAGTCAAAAAGAACGAGTGGAGTGAGGGAGAGAATAAAAACTAGAATCGCAAGCAAAATGCTAACTATAAATTTTCTTTCTTTAGTGAAGAAATTTTTATGTTTTAGTTTTATTTTTTCAATTAGCTGAATCAGAAAAACTATTCCTGCTCCAGATAAAGAAAGCAAAGTTACATAGTGCAGTTGAATTAAAATGCTAAAACAAACTGAAACTAATATCCAATATTTACTATTTTTCTTCCAAGCCATGTAGGTGAAATAAAACATCAATAAGCTGAAAAATGGAGCAATATTTGGATTCCAACTGAAGCGAGACATATTGACTACGGCAGCGGATAACGCAAAAAAAGTAGTTGCTAGATAAGCAGTTTTTTTATCAAAGACTTTAGCAGTAATTTTAAATAGCAAATAAACTGTCAAAACAGATAGAGCAGCGACGGCATAGACAGGCCCCATTGGATTTGGATAAGTCAAAAATAAAAATGGCAACATAAAATAATAATAAAAAGGCCCTAAATACATATTGCCAATACTAGTAACAGGACCGATAAAGACTGGATCTAGATCTTTAAAAATACGAGAAACAACTATGGCGTCTCTGCCCTGATCACCTTGGAACATCAAGGAATTTCTAAGATTATAGAAACGCAGGAAAATAGTTAAAAGTAAAATTAAGAATAAAAACAAATGATGAGTTTTTATTCTTTTAATTAGGCCAAGCATTTTTTAGTTTTTCTTTTTTTTCCAAATAAAAGTGTTGTAAGCAAAAAAGTTCCAAAACATACCAATAAATATGCCAGCTACAGAAGAAATTGTGCCAGTATCAACCACATAATTAATGAATGGCACACTGAAAACAGGATTTAAACCAATGAGGTTTGCTGTTCCGTAGGCAATAACTGTTTGAATCAAGATAGAACCAGCACTAGATAGATTAAAAGTTAAAAAGCTGAGTGGGATTTGGCTAGTTTTAAGCTTACGATCCTTGAATGTCCACAAATTACTCCAAATGAAATTAGAAATAACAGCTGTTTCAATGGAAAAGAAATTAGCAAATACAAAAGTTTGTTCTGAAGAAAAAATCATTCTCCACAATTGAAGAGCAATTAACTGAATAGCTGCTCCAAAAGCTCCCACAATAGCAAACTTGACCACTCTCATCTCCAAAATTTCTTTAATTCTAACTTTCATAAGATATAACAGAGTATTTTTGATGTACTCTGGCCCAATTTTACTATTACCTATTACTCGATCTTTAAATTCAAATGGAACTTCTGCAATTTTAAAACCTTTTCTGAGAGTTTTATGTAAAAATCCAATTTGAAAAGTGTAGCCAGAGAAAAGCTCACTATGCATTTCTTTTTCTACAGCTAAATAAACTTCTTTTTTAATTGCTCTGAAACCAGTTGTCCAATCTCTAATTGAAAAATCTAACATTAAAAAATTAATAAAACGATTGCCAACTACACTCAAAAACTTGCGATGAAAGCCCCAATTCTCTGGAATCGAACCGCCTTCAATATATCTGGAACCCAAAACAAAATCATACCCCTGATCTACTTTTGTTAAAAAATCAGGAATTTTTTTTGGATCGTGAGAAAGATCGGCATCGAATTCAAAAACTAAATCAGCATTTAATTTATTGAAAGCGTGATTCATGCCACTTAGATAGGCACCGCCGAGTCCAGACTTCTTTTTATTAATAAGTAGTTCTGCAAATTTGAACTTTTTTTGTAAATCTCTGACTAAATCAGCCGTTCCATCTGGAGAGCTATCATCAACAACCAAAACATTCATATCCCAATTTTTAATTTTTTTAAAAATAACATCGAGAGACTCAATGGTTTTAGCGATATTGCCTTTTTCATTGTAAGTTGGGACGATGACAATCGCTTTTTGCATTTTTAATTAGAATTCTTGCTCTCAAACTCCATATCTTTTTCGACCATCAGGGTAACTAATTCTTCAAAATTAATAGATGGAGACCAACCTAGAGTTTTTTTAGCTTTTTCTGGATTACCGATTAATAAATCAACTTCAGCTGGACGATCAAATTTTTTATTATGTTTGTAATAATTTTCATAGTCTCCGAGACCAGCAGCTTTACAAGCAATCTGCAGAAACTCCTTAACGCTGTGAGTTTCGCCTGTCGAAATGACAAAATCATCGGCTTTTTCTTGTTGCAGCATTAACCACATGGCTTCGACATAGTCCTTAGCGTAACCCCAATCTCTCTTGGAATCTAAATTGCCCAGCTCAATTGAATCTTGCTTGCCTAATTTAATGCGAGCGACGGCATTAGTGATTTTACGAGTGACAAACTCAAGTCCACGACGAGGGGATTCATGATTGAAAAGAATTCCAGAAACGGCAAACATGTCGTAAGATTCTCGGTAATTAACCGTGATCCAGTGACCATAAACTTTGGCTACACCATAAGGAGAGCGAGGATAAAATGGAGTGTTCTCATTTTGAGGCACTTCTCTGACTTTGCCAAACATTTCACTGGAGCTAGCTTGATAAAATTTGGCCTTTGGACAAGCTAATCTCATCGCTTCAAGAACTCTGGTGACGCCAATGGCGGTAAATTCACCGGTTAAAACTGGTTGTTCCCAAGAAGCTTTGACAAAAGATTGAGCAGCTAAATTATAGATTTCGTCTGGTTGGATGTCCTGCAAAGCAAAAGTTACAGAATGCTGATCAATCAAATCTCCAGAAATAAGCTCTAAATTAGGATTATGAATGATTTCTTTGATACGCTCAAAATTTTGAGTACTAGTTCGACGAGTTAAACCGTAGACTTTATAACCTTTTTCGAGTAAAAGTTCTGCCAAATAAGAACCGTCTTGACCAGTAATACCTGTTATAAAAGCTTTTTTCATACGTTTTCTCTCCAATAATTTAGAATTCTTTCTAATGTTTCTGTTAATTGATGCTTTGGATTCCAACCTAAATTTAGAATCTTTTCATTGTCGCAAACAAGATAAGGAAGGTCAACTGGGCGAATTTTTTTTGGATCTATTTCGATCTTAATTTCTTTACTAGCCATGCTGATCAATGTATTTAAAATTTCTTTGATACTATAACCTTGTCCAGAACCAACATTGTAAACTTCGCCACTTTGGCCTTTTTCCATGAGGAGAATATAAGCATTGACGATATCTTTAACATCAGAAAAGTCACGAATACTTTCTAAATTGCCAACACTAATGTTGTTTTGTAAGCCTTTTTCTACTTTAGCTACGGCAGCTGCCAAGTCAGAAACAACGAAACCTAAGGTTTGACGCTCGCCAATATGATTAAAAGGTCTGACGCGAACAATATTTAATTTTTCACTTTTCACAAAAGTGTAGACCATCATGTCTTGCATCAATTTAGACAAAGCATAAGGATTGTCTGGGCCAAGAGCTGATTGCTCATTGATAGGCTTGTTACTGGCTTCGTACATTAAGGCAGTGCTAACATGTAGCATTTTACAGTTTGAAGCATGAGCTTTAACTGCTTCTAGCAAATTAAGTTGCAAGCTAGTGTTCATTTCTAAAATAAATTTGCGTTTTTCGAAACTGTCGCCAACACTAGCAATCGAAGCGAGATGATAGATTTCATCTGGCTGAACTTTTTGAATTAGATCTGCCGTGGCTTGGTAATCAGTTAGGTTAACTTGGTGAATATTAGATTGATCGACAAATTGCTTGACGAATTCGCCCTCATCTCGATAAGAAGTTAGATGAAGATTTCTTTCGCCTCTAGCGTAAAGTTCTTCAACTAAGTGCGAAGCTGCAAAGCCAGTGCCGCCAGTGATTAAAATGCTTTTCATAAAATTATCCTCTACCAATGCCAAAATACTTGTAACCCTGACCTTTTAATTTCTCTGCATCGAATTGATTACGACAATCAATAAAAAATTGTTCTTTGTTGTTCTTCACTGTGCCAAAATCAAAACCAACAATTTCTGGCCATTCAATGACACTTAAAATGACATCAACATTTTCACAAGCTTCTTGGATGGTTGAAAATTGCTCTTGATGATCGGTTGGTAAGGCAACATATTTAGCCATTGGATCATAACTTCTGATAGTGGCGCCTTGTTCACTCAGGTAAGGAATAATTTTGGTGGATGGAGCTTCACGCATGTCGTCAGTGTTTGGTTTGAAAGATAGGCCAAGTACTGCGACAGTTTTGTTGGCAAAACCGCCAATTTCAGCAGCGAATTTTTCCAGTAGGCGATGAATGCGTTCTTTATTGATTTCATTAACATGATTGAGCAGATTGCCACTTTCACCAACACTACGAGAGTAAGCTGCCAATTCCTTAACGTCCTTTGGAAAACAAGAACCGCCATAACCAAGACCTGGATACCAATATTGAGGGCCAATTCTCTTGTCATAGCCAATGGCTTGAATAACTTCATTAATGTCGGCACCATTTTTTTCACAAAGATTGGCAATTTCATTAATAAAAGTAATACGAGTGGCTAAATAAGAGTTGGCGGTATATTTGGCCATTTGGGCCGAAGCAATACGACAACGAACCACAGGAGCTTTAAGTGATGAATGCAATTCTTCTAATTTAGAGAAAACAAAATCATCTTCTGCACCAATAACAATTCTATCTGGATTCATGGTGTCGTGGACAGCTGAACCTTCACGTAAAAACTCAGGTAAGGAAGCACCGTAGAATTTAGTATTAGTGACTTCTTTGATGATGGCGATAGTTTGCTCCAAGGTATCTGGTGGAACAGTGGATTTGATGACCACAATAGCATTTTCTTTAATGTATGGAGCTAAAGACTTAGCACTGGCAAAAACATAACGAAGATCAGCAGTTTCGTCTGGAGCGGAAGGTGTACCGACGGCAATAATAATTACTTCTGCCTCTTTAATGGCTTCCTCATAAGAAGTAGTAAATTTAAGATTACCTCCTGCTTGCTGTTCTAGTAACAAATCTTGAAGATTCGGTTCGTAAAAAGGCACTTGGCCTTTTTCTAAAAGTTTAATTTTATTTTCATCAATATCTAGACCAATGACTTCATTGCCAAAAGACGCATAAATAGCGGCTGAAACAACTCCTACAAATCCGGTGCCAATAACCGTTACCTTCATAAATTTCACTTTCTCTATTTAGTTACGAGTCTAATATCTATCTAGTATAATATCAGAATTATATGAAAATAAATATTTTAACTATTTTCCCAGAGTTCTTCAAAACTCCTCTTGAAACTTCAATTTTGAAGAGAGCGGTTGCGAAAGAATTAGTAGAATTTAACTTAATTAATTTACGCGACTTTACGACAGATAATCACCAAACTACCGATCAAAGACCTTTTGGTGGCGGCCCAGGCATGGTGATGATGATCGAACCAATTGACAGGGCTCTACAATTTCTTGGAGTCAGTAAAGGGCAAAAGAATAAAAAAATATTTCTCACTTCTGCCAAGGGAAGTCTTTTTATTCAAGAAACAGCCAAAAGCTTTTCAGCTCTAGATGAAATAGCCATTATTTGTGGCCACTATGAAGGTGTTGATGAGCGAGTGGCGTTAAATTTGGTGGACGAAGAAATTAGAATTGGCGACTATGTTTTAACTGGCGGAGAAGTAGCAGCTCTAGTAATGAGTGATGCTGTCACGAGACTAATTCCTGGCGTACTTGGCAATGAATTTAGCAACCTAGATGAATCTCATAGTGAGCCTGGAAAAATGGGCCACCCTCAATTTACCAAACCGGTTGATTATAAAGGCTGGATAGTACCAGAAATTTTATTGTCGGGGCACCACGAAAAAATCAAAAATTGGCGAGATGGCAAAAAATCTTAGGCCAAATTTGCCAATTGTTTTTCAAGATTTGCTTTTTTATCCTTAATGCTTTGAGGAATTGGCTGATTCGTACTGCTAAGATGATCCATTGATTGCTCAAGAAATTTAATACTTTCTTCCAACGCAGATCTATTTGGTAGACTATTTTCTTTAAAAGCACGAAATAGTGTTCGCCACATTCCAGCCTTTGGGCCTATTTCATTCATAATATTGTCTCTTTAATTGCTTCCTTAATGCTTTTTAATTCAAAATCTAAGCTGCCTTTAATTTTTTCAATATTTAAAGCAGTATTTTTTTGATACGGTCTATTACTAGTTTCTAAATATTTAGCCAAAGAGCCTTCTTTGAGATCAAAATTTAATCCAAAATTTTCATTGATAAATTTGGCAAATTCAAAATCAGTCCAAGATTCTCCAGAAGAAGCATGATAAATGCCGGTCATTTTTTGACGAATAACAAAATCAATAATTTTCACAAAATCATTAATATAGGTTGGGCCAAAATGATGGTCGTTAAACTGAGGATAAAGCTTAGAACTCTTTATGCCCTCGATAATTCTATGCAGAGTATCAACCTTTTCAAAAATGTCGTTTCTAAATGGTTGATCAATACGCAAAATTGTCCAGTCGATGTTGCTTTTTTGAATAACTTCCTCTGCTAGAGCTTTGGTCTTGCCGTACCATTCAATAGGATTAGTTTTATCAGTTTCAGTATATAAATCTTCTTTTTCACCATCAAAAACATAAGCGGTGGAAAGATAAATTAAATGTTTGCCTGTTTCAGCACAAACATTTACTAAATTCTGTGTACCTTTTACATTAACCGCGTAGCAAGGGCCATTAACATCATCGGTTTGCTGCCAGGCTCCAGTTACATCAGTATAAGCAGCCATGTGCACCACAAATTCAGCACTGGATGCAGATAAAACAGATCTAACTTGTTTTTCATTGGTGATATCAACTGGTCTCATGGCGCTTCTGACGTCCAAATTGTCAAAGTCATATTTATCACTAAAATCAGCGACAAATTTAGAACCAATCAAACCGTTTAATCCCGTTCCAAGTAGAGGAATTTTATCCATATTAATGCCTTTCTGTATATTGTTTAGTGAAATAATTTACATTTTGTTCTTTGAGTGGACGCCACCAGGCTTCATTTGCTTGATACCAAGAGACGGTTCTTTGAAGACCTTCTTCTAAATCTAAACTTGGTCTCCAACCTAGAGCTTGTTCTGTTTTTGAAAAATCAACACTATAGCGACGATCGTGACCAGGACGATCCTTAATGTATTCTATGAAAGACTCATCTTTTCCCATAATTTTGAGAATCATTTTGATTAAATCTAAATTGCTAACATCTTTATAAAGTCCACCAAATAGGTAGGTTTTACCAACTTCACCATTTTGCAAAATAAGATCGATTCCCTTGCAGTGATCTTGAACATAAAGCCAATCTCGCACATAAAGCCCATCGCCATAAATTGGCACTTTTTTATCATCAATCAAATTAGTAATAGCTAGAGGAATCATTTTTTCTGGAAAATGATATTCGCCATAGTTATTTGAGCAATTACTGAGGGTGAAAGGTAGGCCATAAGTATCGCCATAAGCCCGAACTAAATGATCTGAGGCTGCTTTGGAAGCAGAATATGGACTATGAGGATTGTAAGCGGTGTCTTCACTAAATTTGCTTGTGGAATCTAGATCTAGTGCGCCAAAAACCTCATCTGTTGAAATATGATGAAATCTTTTAACTTTATGTTTAAGAGCATTGTCCAATAGAACTTGTGTGCCCATAACATTAGTTTCTAAGAAAATGGCTGGTTCCATGATGGAGCGATCGACATGAGATTCAGCTGCAAAATGAACGACGGTATCAATTCCTTCCATAATTTGACCAACTAATTGGCGATCTCTAATATCGCCTTTCACAAATTTATAGTTAGGATTATTTTCAATGTCTTTTAGAGTGCTTAAATTGCCAGCATAAGTTAGCAAGTCAAGATTGATGATTTTATCTTCTGGATGATTTTGTAAATAATAATGAACAAAATTAGAGCCAATAAAGCCAGCTCCACCAGTGACAAGTAGTGTTTGACTTTGCATAATTAAAAACCTATTCCTATTGTTTTATTTTCTAGTATTTTTATTTTATTCTCTAGGATTTTATTTTTTTTAGATTCTACGTCAAAAGAGCTTTCATAGAAACCAGCTGCAAAAGCTAATAATATGATCAACAACAACATAAAGCGAATAAGGTTTTTAATTGAAAATAGCATTGATGCTTTCAGTAAATTTAGTCTGATCTTTTATTTTATAAATCCACTGTTGTTTACTCTGCCAGAGTGGAGGATTAAAAATTACACCGTTTTTATCTGCTGGATAAATACTTAGCTGATGTTTTTCAAATGAGATTTTGTTTTGTTCATTTTTACTTAAATAATCGATAAAAACTGTAGAAATTTTAACTAATTCAGAAATACTAATATTTTTAGCAAAACGATCTAGATAAAAACGATAAAGTTGACCAAAAACCTTAGGATCTCTAATAGTTGTGAGTTTATTGGCCAAAGCTTGCAAAACTAATTGTTGTCTCTGAGCCCTGGCATCGTCTGTGCCCTGATCATCTTCGCTATGTCGACTACGCATATATTTTAGAGCCGTGCTACTGTCCATTTTTTGTAAGCCTTTTTCAAAACTAATTTGTTCATATAAAATCTTTGGATCAGTGATTTTACTAACATCTACACCTTGAACTGGAAACAATGGATCGGTAAAAGCAGTTGGCACATCAATTTCTACACCATCTACTATGCTAATTAATTTCTCTAAGTCCTCTATGCCAATAGCAATTGCATAATCTATTTTTAAGTTTCCTAGCTTTTCAATGGCTTCTTTTGGAAATTGTTCAGGTGAATTTGAATATTTTTCTTTACCATAAAAATAGAGAGCGTTAATTTTGGTTTGATAATCTTCTAGATAAAGATCTCTTGGAAAAGATAAAGTGATTATCTTGCCATTTTCAAAATTAGCTTGTAGCAGCATCATGGTGTCAGTTAACTCTGGATCACCATCTCTGCCACTCAACTTATCAGTTCCCAGAATCAGGAAGTTGTATTTTTTTGCAGTTCTCCTACTTTTTCATAATCAGTTTGAAATTGATTTAAGGAAGAAGTGGC
>CAJBWJ010000084.1 GCA_903959355.1 uncultured bacterium | reverse complement strand
TTGGCTTTATTGAGTTTTTTAGATTTATTGTGCTTGGAACTGTCGCTAATTTTGAATCTTTAACTTTAATATGTTGTTTTTCTGTTACTTATTTAATTTTGGCTTTTATTTTCTTCAGAAAAGAGAGTAAGAATTTTGATGATTGGTTTTAATGAAAAATAATAAAGAAATCGCTATTAATATAGATAAGGTAAGCAAACGCTATTTTTTGCGTGATTCTAAAGAGAAAAAACCATTTTTTGCTTTAAAAGAAATTAACCTAAAGATTTTTAAGGGAGAGAAGGTGGCCGTTCTTGGTGACAATGGAGCTGGTAAGACCACTTTGCTCAAATTGATGACAGGCATAGCAGAGCCAACTCAGGGCAAGATTGGTCGTTTTGGCAAAGTTGTTTCTTTAATCGACATCACTGCTGGTTTTCATGAGGAATTTTCTGGTCGAGAAAATATTTATCTAAACGGCATTCTCTTGGGAATGAATATCGCTAAGATTAAAAAATTAGAACAAAAAATAATTGATTTTTCAGGCATAGATAAGTTTATTGATCAAGCTCTTTATACTTATTCTTCTGGTATGGTTTTGCGTTTGGGATTTTCAATCGCTATTAATGCCGATCCAGATATTTTAATTCTTGATGAAGGAATTATTGTTGGTGATCAGGATTTTCAGAAAAAAGCCTATGACAAAGTTGAAGAAATATTCGCCAGAGGCAAAACAATTGTAGTTTGCAGTCATATGCTGCCTTTGCTCAGTAGGTTGTGCGATCGTTTTATTTGGATTAATGATGGCAAAATGGTTAAAGATGGTGGAAAAGAGGTATTGATGGAATATAAGAAAAGTCGAAATTCTTTGCAATTAGAAAAAATTCCAAGTAATGAACATGCTGTCTTATTTTTTGATTTTCTCAAAACTTTGCCAATTGGAGAAAGATTTATAGCCAAAGCAAGCAGCGGCAGCATGGAACCCTTAATTTTGAAGGGAGATGAGGTCTTAGTTGAGATAGCGTCTTTTTCAAAGTTAAAAAAAGGCGACATCATTGCTTTCTGGAGCGATGAGCTCAAAAATGTAGTGGTGCACAGATTCTACAAGATGGAAAAAGGCAAGATTGTCACTAAGGGTGACAATAACCTTTTTGCTGATGCTGGCCATGTGGACACAAAAAACTTTTTGGGAATTTTAGTTGAGAATGATTAAGAGTTGTCATCAAAAATTAACTATTTTTTAATTTTCTAACAATCTTTTCGTCAATTGCTTCTTTGAGCCAATCTTTTAGATCTTTTTTAAGTTCTTCTTCTGGAACATCGTATTCAACTTTAACTTTTTTAAGTAAATCGGTGAATGAGGTTGTTTTTTCAAGATTTTCCCAGATAACAAAAGCAACATCTTTTAATTCAATGATGTTTTTACGATCTGAACTTAGTACGAGGAAAGATTGATTCTTTTTACTAAAAGAAACACTTTCACGGACAAAAAGAAAATCTTCCAAATTCAATCCAAACATATCTGGATTAATTATTTAGACGCTGCGAAAGCGAAGTTAATCTTGACTTTATTCTTTTTCAATTCTGGTTTAACGTATTTTTTGAGTTGTTTTTTCATATTCTTTCCTTTTTACTAAAAATTTAACTGAATTTAGTATAGCTATATTTACTGATAGGTGTCAACTGTCTTTTACTTGTATTTAACTGATTCTTTGTTTAGGATAAACAACTAGATCATTATGAAAAAATTGATAAGAAAAATCTCAAGAAAACAATTTGATTCTATTTTAAATAAGAGAGCTACTGAGGACTTAGATTTCATAAAAGCCGCTGATGATTTTTTTATTAAAAAAAGAGGTTATTCTTTTAAACAGCCTAAATCTGGTTCCAAAGCAATCCTTTTATTATCTGGAGGCATAGATTCAACAGTGGCTTGGGCGACATTAATAGAAGTTTATGGTTACAAGGTTTATCCAGTTATTCTTGATCGAGGGTCAAACAAAAGAGCAAAGAAAGAGTTGGCAGCAGTCAGATTTCTAGAAAAGTACTTTGCCAAAAGATATCCAGATAATTATGTAAAGCCGTTTCATTTGACTGTAAATACAATTGCAAAAGAGTTTAAAGACACTGTTAATCCTAAAAATGTTCTCGCCGAAGATATTTTGGCGAATTTCAATCAAAACAAGTGGTTTGTAAAAGATGAGTCTAATGTTGTTTTGGCACGCACCAAAGGAATTAGTCCTTATTTAATGCCTTTTTATGGCGTAGTCTATTCAGATTATTTGAAATTTACTCAGGGCATAGATATTAAGAACATCTTTGTAGGAGCTAATTTTACTGATGGCTCAGAAGTTTCTAGTCAGTCATTTACAGCACTTCGAAGCACTTTGCTAGGAATTTGTACGGCGACTGCAAATTATGACTGGAATTTTTCCTCTGTCTTCCTGGAGAGAGAAACAGGAATTTTACTAGAAAAGGGAGGAACAGTTGAATTGGGAATGAAACTAGGGATACCTTTGGAAAAAACTTGGTCTTGTTATAATTCTAGTATTTTTCAATGTGGCGACGCTTGTGCTACTTGTGTTAGTCGTAAAGATGCTTTTGCTCAAATTGGAGCTAAAGACAAAACAATCTACATCTCCGATATCAAGAATAGGATTGTGGGAAGTTTTAAATTTCACCTAAAACAATTGATTAATTTTTTTAGTTAAATTTTGGGAAAAAATACAGCTTAACTGAATTGACAGTCTCATATCCGTTTGAAAACAAAAGTCTACAATTTAATTCTCTCAACTGATATTTTGTGGCGAGTAATTTAAGAGATTTTTTATCTTTGCAAATCAGGCAGGTTTGAATTGAATCTGGATTATTAATAATTTCTAAATTTAAATTCTCTTGACTAATTGTTTTTAAAAATTTTTCTTTTTTAGCAATTGCTTTTAGAAAAATATTTCTAAGCTTTTTTTTGTTTAAATTAATCAGAGTAAACCAGGTGGCAATAACACTCATGCCAGATCTTGAGCCGAGTAAAGTAGTATCGACCAAACCAATGTAAGGAATGTCTCTTTTAATATAGTCAGTTAGTGTGTTTCTATATAAAACCAGTCCTGATGAGTATGGCACGGCAAGTAATTTGTGAAAGTCTGTTGTGATTAATTGAATGCTTTTATTGTCAAATGGTTTGAAGTCATTTTCTGTGAATATTTTACTAACTCCAGAGAAAGCTGCATCAAGCCATAGAAAAAATTCTACTCCTTTGTGGTTTTTTTTGAATTTTTCTGTAATTTTGCAGATTTCTTCAACATTATCTTCAGTGCCAGTAACGGTATAGCCGATGGTAAGCGGAATAAGAAAAGCTCTAATACCTTTTTTGTATAGTTTTTCTAAAGTTTTATTTAAAAAATCCAGATCTATGTTCCAATTTTTTTGATCTATAGCCAATTCTTCACTTTTGACATTAATTAGATCAGCGGCTTTGCTAATTGAATAATGAGTCAGACTATTAAAAAGAAAAGAAATTTTTTCAGTTGATTGAATCCCTAATTTTTTTATTAAGTAGTTGCGACCGATCCAAGCAGCATAGATGTTTCCTTCTGTAGATCCAGAAGTGAAATGTCCAGCTATTTTTGCAGGACTTTGATAATAATTTTTCATTATTTCTACGATTTGTTTTTCTAGTTTTTTGCCAAGCGTATTTGGCTTATTGATTGACCAATTTCCTAGATTATTGGGCATAAAATCTGCAAGCAATTTTATGGTCAAGGCAGCATAGTTATTGACTCTTTTGGCCAATGGAAGCTGCAGGTCGT
>CAJBWJ010000083.1 GCA_903959355.1 uncultured bacterium | reverse complement strand
GGATTTAACGATTCCGTTAACAATTTTCTCTATAGCTGTATTAAATAGTTCTGCAGTTATTACTATAGAAATTGATAAAATGATGACCAGCCATTTCACTTCGTTTATTTGCAAGAAAAATCCCATGGCTATGGCAATAATAGAAACCAACAGGTGAATTTTCATGTTTCTTTCAAATTTAAATCCAGCAAAGATTCCAAGAATAGCAAATTTAAATGAGTTGATTAGTTTCATATCGATTCAGTATACCTTAATTCTTTGGCAATTTATTTAATTCTTCTTATTCCTCTTAGACCAATATAGATCATGAATATTAAGACAATTTTTAATGGATAATTGCCACTATTGAGCAGCATTTCATTGAGGGCTGTTTGTTGTCTTGCTAATAAATGAATGATTACTCCAATTGGTATAGTTAGCCACAGCCATTCTTTTCGTCCGATATCTAAGCCAAGCTTTTTGGCAATTTTTGATAAAAATGGTGTCAGAAAATATATGCCAATGTAAGATGCGATTAAATCAAAAATCGCTATTCCTCCAATTCTAAATTGTCTAAGATATGTGATTGTGTTCATTAGTAATTAGTATACCTGCTTTTTTTATTTAATATTGTTGGATGCTGTTTATTAATTCTCATTTAGGGTAATATTTAAATATGGAAAATAACATCATCCCAGAAACCAAAGAATTAATTGAAGAAATTGGCGAAGTGATCAAGCCAAAGCCAGAACTAAAACCTAGCTATACTAAATTAATTATTGCTCTATTAATTGTTCTTGTTCTTGCGCTAGCTGGTGCTGTTTTTTTTCTACTGAGACAGTCTAAAATCAGCAATAATCTTAAATCAATTGAGCCTGAGTCAGCCATAAAAAATAGTCCAACTCCAGCTCCAAGCATAGCGACTTCTGTAGACACTACTACATGGGCAATTTACAGTGATAAAGAAGCTGGCTTTTCATTTAAATATCCAGCAGATTTAGTTTCAGTTAACAATGGTGAGTTAAAAAATATAGATGGAATATCAATGTCAGTTGCGGCAGTGAAATTAGCTGATATTCCAGAAGATCTTCCATCACTAATGGGACGCAAAGATGCTTTGCTTGAAAAAGAAAACTTAGCTAAGGGCGAAGTAACTAATCCAGTGAAAATAGGTTCACTGACGGGTAGCACTTCGACAGAATACTCTAGATTTGAGGTTTGTAGTTTGTTCTTTTCACGAAAGTTGACTTTTTATCCAGGAGATTATCGAGTGAGCTTCATTCTAAATGGACCTGAAAAGAAAATTGTTCAGGAAATGCCAAGCTTTTTTAAAGTGGATGAGTCCAACTGTGGTTTAGATTTAGTTTGGGATCATGATAAAGTTGCCGAATTTGACGGCTTATTGCAGAAAAATAAGGGCTCAGGTATGGCTCAAAAATGGTACAACACTTTTGATGAAATTGTAAAAACTATTGAGCTAACTAAACCAAATAACGCTTCTATAAGTGCAGCTCCAATTTCACCTTCAGCCTCAGTCAGTGGCTTAATTTATAAAAATGAGACTCTCGGGTTTCAATTGACCTATGAGGCTCCTTATCGCATATTAACGAGCAAAGATGACCTCTCTGCTTATCCTCATGGTGTTGCCTTAATTTACACCGGTGGTCAGGCTTATGACATTATTATTGAGGTTTGGGATAGTAAAGTTGCTTATGAAAGTGAGTATTCTACGAGAATGGCAGATATCACTATTATAGAAAATAAAGGGAAATTTATTACTTTACTAAACAATACCGCTTCAAAAGAAAATCAAAAGGTTATTGATTCAGCAAAAAAGATTTGATTTGAGAATTTTTTTGATAATGTATTTTTTTATCTTCGCCAATTGTATTCACCATTTATAGACATGTGCTGATCTCGATCATCAATGGCTCTCTTTGGAATTTCATGCCTAAAATAAAGCCAATAAATGGCAAAGCCTGCTCTCTACTCTACGTGCATAACTGGATGAAAACAAATATTGAAACTTGTGAAAAAATGTTACAGACAATGAAGTTCACTGATTAGTTTTTGAACTTTTTGAAGTTACTTATTTTACTTCTCAGGTATAATGATTTTATGGTTTCATCCGAACTCATAGGTGAAGAAAATGATTCTGAAAGAGAACAGAATATTGATCTAGAAAATATTGTTGATTTGCCACAAAACTGGCAAGAAGCTTTGAATTTAATTGAATCAGTCTCTGCTGAGATTGGGATTGCATATGCCATCATTGGCAGTTTGGGAGTTGCAATATCTTGCGGAGTTTCTTGGCAACCTATGGACGAAGATAGGAAAATTGACCTAGACGTGTATGTAATGGGAAATGAAGAACAAAGAAACCTTTTTCATCAAAAAATTTCTCTTGGACTAAAAGATGACATGCCACTCATCGACTCAAAAATGCTTTTTGGTGCACATGTAGTTTTTGCAGATAATGTTCCTTTTGTAGAATATAAAAATTTGCATTTAAAAATTGATCCTAAGGTTTTCGAACCATTAGTTTTTAAAATTGGCCAATTAGATATTCCAACACTTCACCCCTTAACTTACTTAGCCTTACTCTCTGTTTATAATCGAAAGTATTCTCCAAAAATGCAAAAAAGAGTTAAAGATTTGAGTTCCGCAATAAAAGAAAAGAATTTGATGACACAAAAAATTAATAAGAATGATTTGACTCCATTGTTGGCGCTGCAGAAAAGGTTTGAGCTAGAGCATTTCCTAAAAAGAATTAGAAAAATAGCAGTTGAATTGAAATCAAATAAAAATGCAGGTAATTTTATTAAAATTATTCAAACAAACTTTCCAAAAATTTGGGAAAAATTACACGATTTAACAAAGAAATAAAATATTATTAGTGTGATTCATGTGCCATCAATAAGAACTTTTTTTATCCACTCCACAAGTATATTTTTTACTTCATCTAAATGCTCTTTTGCCATATAAGTATGCTCAGAACCTTTGATGATATGTAGTTCTTTTTTGGTTGAAGATATCTTGCTGTATAAGTCTTGTTGAGACGGAAGTGGTGTGAGAATGTCTTTTTCTCCAACAATTAGTAAGGTTGGAGCTTTGATTAGATTAGCTTTTTCTAATAAATGATATTTTTTTAAATCAAGAGCTAGTGACCAATTAAATTTTTTAATTACACCTGGTCTAGACTTACTCTCTTCTAATCTATAGCCATCTTTTTCCCACTTTTTCATAGCTTCCTCGCCATATGCTTTTAAAGTTATGTCGCCGTTTAGAAAAGCAGAGGTTGGAGCTAAAGCCTTTATTTTTTCTGGATATTTGTAAGCAAACATGAGATTGCATGCACCGCCTAAACTATGTCCTGCAACCACAAATGGTTCTTTGTACCAAGATTGTGAACTGGCCCAAGCAATCATGTCTTCAAAATCTTCATAATAGCTGGTTAGTGAGGCATCTTCTAATTCTCCATCACTTTGACCTAATGAATTGGTGGCATCATGACGAACAACAATGTAATCATTTTCTAAAAATGCTTCAGCATATTTTTGGATATGTTCGTGGAGATGCGTGCTGCTTAATCCATGAGCAATGAAAACAAGCCCATTTTTTCCTTGCTCGTTCTCTACCCAAATGGCAAGGTTTTTATTTTTTCTATTTTTGATTTTTATCATGTTTAGTTATTTATCTAAAATCACCTTCATTTCTTCTCTGAGCATTTCTAAAGCATGAGATGCTCCATATTTATGCTCAATTTGGCAACCAGCATTCATCGTATAGATACCAAATTGCCACTCAAAATAAATTATTTTGTCTTCATTGAGCTTTGAAGCTTCTACTTGTAAGATTCTGAGAGCCTGGTTTATATTAGTTTGTAAAGAAAAAGGGTTTTCTTCTGAGCCTAATTCATGTATAGATACTGTTTCATCCATATAAAATTCCATTATTTAAATATATACCAATAATTATTATTCTTGTTTATACTTTTCATAAGCATCTTGTATGGATTTTCTATTTTGCTCATGAAAGTCTTTGAAAATATTTGATATTGGAACTCCACCAGTTAATCTTCTCATAAACGCATCAGCAATTTCTGGCAAATCATCAAGATTCCCATCAATTGCTAGACTATCTTTAATTCTAGAAAAATCTGGTTTTCCGTTATTGTTTTCAGTAAAAAAAACGTGAAATCCAGTTCCTCCATGTGGAGCTGGAATAATTACTAAATGAATTCCATTGTAAAATCCATATGCCTGAGACCCTCTAAATTGAAGCTCTCCATTTTGAATTTTATCTGTCTCCACAACATTTTCAGATGATTGGATCATATTAAAAAATAGATGAGATTAATGCTGAATATTTGATATTTATCATATCTCCCTCATAAAATGACCCTGTGGTAATAGGCGGGCGTAGACCATCAATTTGTACAGACTATCATGGTTTAAAATTGATTTGCCAGTTTCAACTACCTCATTTACGAGTTGCGGAATAAATCCAGAAATTATTATTAGGTCAGTTTGAGTTATCTTTTTTTCTTCTAAAATAAATTCTAGATCTCTTTTTACAGATTCAAGCGCTTTACTCGCTTGAGGAACAATCATTTCACTCATCCTATTTTTCAAATCATCATCCAATGCTTTAAAAATTACTCTTATTTGGGAAAGACTATCACCTTTTTCTAAGTTATCTTTTTCTTCTATCATTTTTTCCTTTATGTTTATAAATATTCAGTCCCAAGTATATCAAATTAATTTTATTGAGAATACTTGTAAAATAATCAAATTGCTTCAAGAAAAAATTATTTAGTTCCAATCCAACTGTGGGTACCGCTGTTATAGTGACGTTGTCTTGAGAAGAAAAAATGGATGCCCGACATGGATTCGAACCATGATTGAAGGCTTCAAAGGCCTCTGTCCTGCCATTAGACGATCGGGCAATCTGTTAAGAGGTCTTCATTATATTTCAGACCCTCCTTTTTTGCAAAGCAAAAAGGAGCTGGTATGAAAGATGCTGTGCATAATCTCTCAGGGCCTTTTTTCAAAGAGCAGTAAAGATGAAATATTGATTAAGCTTGCTGGATTTTCCATCATCAAAAAAATTGTTGATGATTTTTAAGTTATTTTCTTTGGCGATTTTTATCATTTCTATTTCATCGATTTGATGACAGTAGCGAAAAACCTGATTTGTCTTCTCTCCTTTGCGCCAATCAATTAAATAGTCATTTTTCTCAAGATTAATTAAAAGGAAAATTAATTTAATTTTTTGCCAAAGATTTATTTTTGAATTTCCAATAATTTTTTGCCAATTAATTGTATTTTTTTGAAAGCGTTCTTGCTCGTTAGCAAATTGCCAATTACTAATGACGATTACGCCATTTTCACTTAAATTATTTTTTAGACTTTTTAGCAGTTCATTTCTTAACTGCGAAGAAGCTAAGTGATGGCTAAGACCAAAAACAGTGATTAAATCAAATTTTTCTTTAGTATTTAAACTAATTTTTTGATTCTCTAAATAATTATTTACTAAATCAAAATAATTAAATTGCTGTTTCTCAAATT
>CAJBWJ010000082.1 GCA_903959355.1 uncultured bacterium | reverse complement strand
ATTCATTAAACAAGCAACTTCACATGCTAAAAAGTTTACTTGGATAAAAACAGCAAAAACTGTTGCCGATCTCTATCAAGAGATTTTGAAAAAATGAAAATAAAAGAAGCTATAAAAGTTCTCAACTTATTTTTAATTTGGCTTATTTTCTTAAGCTTAGTGGTTATTTTAGCTGATAAATTCTTAGTGTATAAACCAAGTTTTCCTTATGCTGCCGAGTTTTCCAGATATGGATTGTCAAAATCTATTAGCAAATTAGCAAATTTTGATGGGGTACATTATTTAACAATTAGCGAAAAAGGTTACTTAGGAACTGGACTGATTCAAGCTTTTTTTCCTCTATATCCAATATTAATGCGCGTTGCTAATTATAGCTTTCATAATTATTTAATAAGTGGATTGGCAGTCAGTCATCTTTTTGCCTTGCTTAGTTTTTATTCTTTTTATTATTTAGTTAGAATGGATAATGGCAAAAAAATAGCCTTAACGGCACTCATGATTTTTGCTTCTTTTTCGACTAGTTTCTACTTGCGCAGTCTTTATGGAGAATCACTTTTTCTAACCCTAATTTTTGGAAGTCTAATTGCCGCAAAAAAGAAACATTATTTGTTATCAGGAATACTTGGCGGCTTAGCTAGCGCGACTAGAATTGTTGGTATTTTTATCTTTCCAAGTTTATTATTTTTAATTTTTACCAAAGATAAAAAAAATTTGAAAGCATATTTTCAAGTTTCTTTAAGTGTTCTTGGCCTTTTGGCCTACATGATTTATTTAAAAATTTATTTTGGTGACTTTCTTTTTTTCTTTCATTTGCAAGAAAAATTTGGAGCTAGCAGACAAACTAATCTGATTCTTTATCCACAAGTAGTTTATCGATATTTGAAAATATTTATAACCGTCAGACCAATTGATCTTAAATATTATGCCTATGTTCAAGAATTTTTCTTATCAATATCTAGTTTAATTATTTTGCTAGCGGCAACGCTTCAAACTTTGAGGAAAAAAATAAAATTAAATTTAGCTTATTTAATTTTTGCTTTTGGAGCTTACTTCTTACCAACTTTTACTGGAAATTTTTCCAGTATGCCAAGATATATTCTAGTTTGTTTTCCAATGTTTATTTATCTTGCCATGATTTTAGAGAAAAAACCTAAATTAAAATTTCTCTACCTGACAAGTAGCCTTATCTTCCTTATAATCAACTTGCTTTTGTTTTCTCAAGGCTACTGGATAGCTTAATATAGAAAGGTTTGCTCATGAAAATTTTAATTACAGGAGGTGCAGGTTTTATTGCTTCTCACGTTGCTGATGCATATATTGAATTAGGTCACGAAGTTGTTATTATTGACAATCTTTCTAGCGGCAATACAGCCAACCTTAATCCTAAAGCTAAATTCATTGAAGTCGACATCACTGATAAAGAAAAGGTGCAGGCCATTGTTAGAGAAGAGAGACCAGAGATAATTAATCATCATGCTGCTCACATTCAAGTCGGTTACTCAGTCAAAAATCCTCAATTCGACGCTCAAAATAATATCATTGGCTTGCTAAACATTATGGAAGCTGCCAAAGAAATTCCAATTAAAAAAGTGATTATGGCTGCTACCGGAGGTGCTATGTATGGCAATAAAATCACTCCATTTAATGAAGAAATGAAAGCAGAACCACTTTCTCCTTATGGTATTTCCAAAAGAGCTGGCGAACTCTATCTAAATTATTATCACGAACTTTATCAAATTCCTTTTATTTCACTGCGTTATTCAAACGTCTACGGTCCTCGTCAAAACGCTCACGGTGAGTCTGGCGTCATTGCCATATTCTCAGAAATGATTGCCGACGGTAAAACACCAGTGATCAATGGCGACGGCACTCACACTCGTGATTATGTCTATGTAGAAGATGTGGCTAGAGCTAATGTTTTGGCTTTAAATAGTGATTTTGTTGGAGAATTGAATATTGGCACTACTACTGAGATTTCCACCAATGAAGTCTTTAGAAAAGTTGTCTCAGAAATGGGCAGCGATATAAAAGAAGAACACTCTGCTGAAAGGCCAGGAGAACAAGTTACTAGTTCACTAGATTACAGTAAAGCAAAACAAATTCTCGGCTGGGAACCTCAGGTCAATTTTAACGAAGGTGTCAAAAGAGTCGTAGCTTGGTATAAAAACAAGTAAACTTAAGCAAATCTCTTAAATAAAATAAGAGCCTCTGCAATTGCTTGATCCATGTTCAAATAGCGATAAGTTCCTAAGCGACCAACAAAATAAATACCTTTTTCTTCAAGTTTTTTAGCTTCTTTTTGATATTTTTTAAGAATTTCGTGATTACGAGCTCTTGGTACTGGATAGTAAGGCTCACCATCCCAAGTTGGATATTCTTTAGAAATAATCGTTTTATTAATTGGTTTATCTGGTTTGTAAAAATATTTGTATTCGATAATGCGAGTAAAAGGAAATTCAAGTGAAGGATAGTTGATAGCAGAGTTACTCTGATAAAATTCAGAGTCATGTTTTTCAAAATGAAAATCTAGCGACCGATATTCAAGATGACCAAAAATATAATCAAAATATTGATCGATTGGTCCAGTATAAAAAATTTTATCGAATTTACTTAGATCATTTTCCAAACGAAATTTGAAAAAATCTGTATTTAAAAGTAATTTAATTTTTTTATTAGAAAGCATTCTGCCAATTAAATTTTCAAAACCGTCTATGGGTAAAGCTTGGTGATGATCTGCAAAATAGCGATCGTCAGAATTGAAGCGTAAGGGATTTCGTTTTATTACAGAAGCATCTAGTTCCTCCGGATCAAGAGCCCATTGCTTAAAACTATAATTTTTAAAAATTGCCTCATAAAGTTCTTTGCCAATTACAGATAGAACGTAGTCTTCACTATTTTCAACTTTCTTTATTTTTTCAATTTTAGTTTTTAGAAACTTTTTCATTTCTTGAGCATCAGTCAGTTTTAAATTGAAGAATTGATTAATCGAATTTAAATTGATAGGCAAATTAATTAATTTATCAGCAACTTTAACTAAAACTTTATGCTGATAAGATTGCCACTTAGCAAATTTATTTACATAATCCCAAACATCTTGACTATTAGTATGAAATAAATGTGCACCATAATTAGAGACACGAATGCCTGTTTCTAAATCTAAGTGATCGTAACAATTACCGGCTAGATGAGCTCTTTTATCAATCATTAAAACTGAATCGCCATTATTGGCAAAACGTTCGGCTAGAGTAGTGCCAGATAAACCAGAACCAATGACTAAAATTTTCGACATCTTTTGCATTATACAGGGAAATAAATGCTATATAATCCTTTCTTGATGATACTAAAATTTAAAGATTTCTTTTATAAATTTCGTGGTCTTTGGCATTTCAAACAAAAAGATTTTGCCTATTTAAGTCATCCGCTTTTTAATCGTAATATTTTGGCAGATCAGCTTTCACAAAAACAAATTGTCAATCAATATGTATCGATGCGCAAAGCTAATTTGCTTCCTTTGCCAATCAATCAGGTTGGTTGGAGAGCATTTTCGCAGTTTGATGAAGACGGTATTCTCTTATATATTTTTAGCATTATTGGCACCACTAATCGTCTAGCTATTGAAATTGGTGCAGACTGCAGCGGTGATTTTTTAGAATTTCCAGAAAGTAATATCACCAACTTGATCGTCAATCACGATTGGCAAGGTTTAATTGTTGATGCTTCAGCAAAAAATATTAAAAAATTAACTCGTTTTTTCAAAAATTGCCGCAACACTAGTTACCATCCGCCAGCTCTAATAAAAGCTTTAGTTGATCGTCAAAACATCAATCAATTAATCAAAAAATCCGGCCTCACCGGTGAAATTGATCTTTTTTCCCTCGATGTTGACAGCAATGACTATTGGCTTTTCCAAGCTCTGGAAATTATCCAGCCCAGAGTTCTGGTTTTGGAATTCAATCAATTTTGGCAAAGCAAAGACGCCGTCACCATTCCATATCAGGAGGATGCTGCCGCTTTCACTAAATTGCGCACTGAGAATACTGATTATTTCGGCGCTTCTCTGGAAGCCATGACTAAACTTGCCAAACAAAAGGGCTACCGCCTGGTAGCGCTCAATAGCTTCGGCCACAACGCTTTCTTCGTCAAAGCCAATTTAGGCAAAAAATTCCTGCCCACCTTGCAGGTGAAGCAGACCAAGACTTCTTATCCAGAGTCAAAAAAATTAGAATGGGTGAGAGTATAAGATTACAGAAATATAAAAGAGTTTTTCTCAAAGCTAATAATTTAATTAGCTCTCAGAAAAACTCGCAGCCTCCAGCTGCGAGTTTTCCAATAACGTGATGTTTTAGAATTGCTCCTCGACCTCCACAATCGGCGACTGCAAGCGCAGTCTTTTTCCCCTGGTGTTGTACCAGGCGAAAAATTGGAGAACAGAGAGGGCAGGAGCGCTCAGGCAAATGAGAACGACGAACATGCTCCAGGATGCTCCGCCGACGGTAACCAGGGCAAAGCCTGCCACCGCATGCTGAATAACCCAAAAGAAAAGTTGGGTCATGAAGCTTTTAACGAGGCTACCTTTCTTGGCAGTCCGTTTCAGCCACTTAGAACTGAGCCACCAGACCAACACGCTGGCAACAGCCCAGCCGTATTTGCCTGATGCGACAAACAGAGCCGGAACAACTGTGAACCCAAGAATGAGCCACAGCTCGTCCAAAAAGGACACGAACAGAGCGGGTAAACCTTTGAAAAATTCTCGAATCGGTTTCATATTGCACTTTCTCCTTGATTTTTTTGAGCTCACCATACCTTGCGGCATGGCGGCGGGTACTACAGGCTACATTTAAAAAAATTAAACATAATCTGTAGCACCCAATTACCCAAAAAATCTAAAGAAAGTAAATTCTTATTACCTAAAACACCTTGTTAAGGAACTTGAATTATTTCTAGGGTGGAGAGTAAAAATGACAGCTATTGTCATATTGACTCCACTAAAGTCTTAATTCAAAAAGGAGTATAGCGCAATTTAGGCAAATAGTCAATAGTTATAGGACTCCAAACCTGGAGATTGCTCAGAAAAACTGCGCTCATTGCCTTAATCTTCAAAAATCTCTATCATAAACTCATGTTCGCTCTAGTTGCCAAATTACGTCAATCAGAAGGTCTCAAGCACTCAGCCTTAACTATTTTTTCTTATGGTTTTGCTTCCGGCTTCTCAGCCATTGCCATTATTTTGATTTCGCGCTTGCTTGGTCCAGTTGATTTTGCAGATTTTTCCGTGGCTTTCTCACTCTGTCTCATTCTTAATCGTCTCAATGATTTTGGCTTTTCCACAGTCATCCAAAAGTTTGTGGGCGGTGAGTTTCGTCACCACAAGATTAATGCCTACCTATCCTTAATTCTCAGGTATCGCTTAGCCATCTCAGTCATTATTACCACTCTTGGCTTGGTTTTCAGTAATCAGATCGCTGCCTACCTACAAATCAGCAGTCCAATTCTGATTCCTTTGACTTTCATTTTTAGTCTGCCAGTTACTTACTTTGAATCGATTCAAACCACCCTACAGAGCTTAGCCAAATTCAAGCTAGCTGCCTATAACTACCTACTACCTTCTTTCCTTAAATTTTTAATGGCTGTGGCCGTTTTTTTTCTACAGGTCAAAAACCCTAACATAATTTTATCCATCTATTTATTAAGCAGTCTGCCTAGCTTAATAATTGCTGAATGGCTCAAGCCAAATTGGATTAAATACCAGCTAGATCAGCAGTTTGTCAAAGAAAAAGCTAAAATCCTGACCCTGTTGCAGCATTCGGCTTTCGCTTTAGTCGCTACCGGCATTATTGACAACATGGACATTCTTTTTGCCAAACATTATTTGACTGCCTATGAAGCAGGTCTACTGGCAGGGGCTGGCAGGATTGCAATGCTACTATATGTAGTGGCATACTCCCTCGCCAACGTCTTAAATCCTCGAGTTACTGCTTACAAAACTCGTCAGAACTTTGATTCTTTCCTCAAAAAAGCCTTGAGTATCACTGCTTTGGCTGTCTTCGGCTTTTTCTTGAGTTTGCCTTTTGCGCCTTTGCTCATTCACTGGACCATTGGCCCGCAATATGCCGCTGGCAATGAAATCTTGATTGTTTTGATGGCTTCTGGTTTTCTCACTATCGCCACCGTGCCTTTTATTGCCACTTTTTATGCCTTCAAGAGCAACAGCTACTTTTCGATGGCAGCTGCTATTCAGTTGGCCATTATTTTGGTGGGTAATTTTTACTTTGTCCCAGAGCTTGGCCTAGCCGCTAGCGTTTATACCAGACTAATTGCCCGCGTCGCCCTTTTATTATTTACTTTGTGGATGTTGTGGATTAACTACAGAAGAGAATTTAAAAGTTAAAAAATCTATACACAAAAAAACCACTTATAAAAGTGGTTTTTAAAGGTTTGAGGTATTCCCCAATCTTATCTACGAAACTGTCTTTTAGTATACATTTTTATTTAAATTTTTCAAGTTTAAAAACTTGGTGGACCGGAGGGGAATCAAACCCCCAAATCAAATTTCCTAGATAAGATTACGCATCAGTGCTCCGACCCATACCCCAATTATTCCAGCCACAGATTTCAAGAAGTGCTATGCCGATCAAACCACGCCTACCTCTTCCTATTTTTTCTTGCTAGAATCGAAATACACTATGCAAGATTATTTTAATGATAAAACAGTTCTTATTACCGGCGCCGCTGGTTTTATTGGTTCTCATTTAGTTGAGCAAATTTTGAGCTTTGGCGGTCGAGTGATCGGTGTCGATAATTTCATTACTGGTCGTCATATTAATCTTGCCAAACAAATGGAGAACCCAAATTTTCGTTTAATAGAAGCCAATGTCAGTTCGCCAACTGACAGTTATTTAAATAATTTTTTAGACATTCTAAAAATTGAGGATCCGTCTTTTTTTAAAATTGATTTAGTTCTACATTTTGCTTCACCAGCTTCACCTCCAGCGTATCAAGCTAACCCAATTGAAACTTATCTCGTCAATTCTTCTGGTACTCATAATTTACTGAGTTACTTTGAAGAAAATAGTCCAGAAACTAGATTTCTATTTGCTAGCACTTCAGAAGTTTATGGCGACCCATTAGTTCATCCTCAAAAGGAAGACTATTTTGGTAACGTCAATCCAAATGGCGAACGCTCTTGTTACGACGAATCCAAAAGACTTGGTGAAACCATTTGCGGAGTTTTTGAGCGTAATTACGGCATGGATATAAGAATTGTTAGAATTTTCAATACTTATGGCCCACGAATGCGTTTTGATGACGGCCGTATTTTGCCAAATTTCATTAATCAGGCCTTAGATAAAAAACCTTTAACTGTTTATGGAGAAGGCAAACAAACTCGTTCTTATTGTTTTATTGATGATCTCGTCAGAGGAATTCTTTTATTGGCGAGTAAAGAAGATTTGAAAGGTCAGACAGTTAACATTGGAAATCCAGAAGAATATACCGTTTTAGAAACAGCGGTTTTGGTACAAAAAATCATTAACGAAGAGGTTGGTCAAGAAAATATTCTTTTTGCTGCTTTGCCAAAAGATGATCCAACTCGTCGTAAACCAGATATTTCCAAAGCCAAAGAATTACTCAATTTCAGTCCAGAAACTGATTTTCGTACTGGTTTAACCACCACAATCGAATACTTTAAGACAGAAGAGAGTAGAATTTTAGACTAAAGCTTGGCATAATAAAAACAAGCTTTGCACTTTAATACAGTCACGTTCGACTAAAATTGTCCTTTAAATAAAAAACAATCTTTGTCTCACTCAGTGAAGTCGCTGTTTATAAACATATTGCTTATTTATGTTTATTTATCAGCTCTTTCAATGGACTGTCTTAAAGTGCGAAGCTTCTAAATAATAAATATGATATATTTCGTTTTAATTTTCGCTTTTATCTTGCGTTTACCACTTTTAAATGGTTCTTTTTGGCTCGATGAAGCTGCACAGTTTTTGGAAAGTGCTCGGCCATTAAGCCAACAGCTTTTAATCAAAGATGATTTTCAACCACCTTTGATGCATTTGTTAACTTTTTTCAGCATTCGTTTGGGAAGTTTGTTTGGTTTAGAAAGAGCGGAATGGTGGCTACGCTTTTTACCAAGTCTTTTGCCTGGAATAATAACTATTTGGGCTACTTACAAGCTTGGTCTAAAACTATTTAATCGCAAAACTGCATTGTGGGCGAGTCTTTTTCTCACCACATCATCTTTTCATATTTTCTATTCACAAGAACTAAGACCTTACAGCTTACCTGCCTTATTTGCTATTTTAGCCACCTGGCAAATGTTGGAGATGTTAACAAGCAAACAAAA
Source organism: uncultured bacterium (assembly GCA_903959355.1). Taxonomy (GTDB): domain Bacteria; phylum Patescibacteriota; class Microgenomatia; order UBA1400; family PJMF01; genus UBA1364. The sequence continues at coordinate 9,883 of CAJBWJ010000082.1, read as the reverse complement.
AAAGCCAATTTGTCTTTTTACAATTTTTTCTGTCTTTGGACTCTATTCTTCGTATTTATACCCATTTATTTTACTTGGTCAATTTATTTACTTAATTTATAAAAAGTTTAACTTCAAAAAAAATCTTATTATTGCTGGTACTTTAATTCTAAGTTTTTTACCTTGGTTACCAAAATTCTTAGAGCAATTAGGTGCTGGCCAAGCATTACGAGTTAGCATGCCAGGTTGGGAAAAAGTTGTTAGTTTACCACAATTAAAAACTGCCATGCTCATTCCTCTAAAATTCGTTTTTGGAGTCAGCGATTTACAATTAAATTTTTCTTATATTTTTCTTGCTCTAGCTATCTTTTTACCTTTATCTTATCTTCTTTATTTAGCATTGAAGGAAAAAAATAAACATTTAAGTTTTTTTCTTTGCCTTCTAGTTCTACCTCTTTTAATTAGCTGGCTAGTTTCATTTTTTGTTCCGGTGCTCCAGGCTAAAAGAGTCTTATTTCTTTTACCAATTTTTGCTTTACTAGAAGCATTTTTGATGACTACTTATCAAAAAAAACATCCAAACATAATTAAAATATTCTTAACTTCTATCCTAATAATCAATCTTTTCTCAACGTTTGCTTATTGGAATAAACCAAAATTACAAAGAGAGAATTGGCGAGCCTTAAATCAAGAAATTGCTGAAAAATTTCCTAAAGACGGAACTGCTTTAGTTTTTTCTTTTAGCCAACCCTTCGCTTCCTTTGAATTTTATAATCAAAATACTTACAAAACTTTTAGCACCGGAGTCTATTACACCAATCAATTGGAAAACCCAGCCGAAATTTTTAAAAACTTAGCAGATTACCGTTACGTGCTCGTTTTTGATTATCTTCGTGATTTAACTGATCCAGATGATATTGTGTTGAAAACAGTGCAAGATCTAGGTTTCAAGCCAGCTGGCGTGCTAGACTATCCTAATATTGGTTTCGTACGTATTTATAGTCGTAGCAGCGTTGCATTAATAAACAAAAAAATATGAAAATTGGCATCGACATTTCTAGCTTAGCTTATCAGCGCGGCGTTTCTCGTTACACCAGTGACTTGGTTAAAGCCTTGGCCAAAGAAGCTGATACAGAAATGTTTCTTTATGGAAGTTCATTTCGCCAACAAAAATTACTTAAAACTGAGTTGCGCAAAGTTCTGCGCAATATCATGCCAGATCGTTATAATGTTAAGCTTCAAGCTTTTCCACCTTCAATTTTAGCTAAAATTTGGCAATTAGGTCTCAATCCAATTAAAAAACAAATGCCAAGTATTGATGTTTTCCATAGCTGGGACTGGCTACAACCTCCAGATCAAGACTTACCTCTCGTTTCAACTATTCACGATCTCGCTATTATTCGTTATCCAAAAGTAGCTCATCCCAGAGTTCTCAAGATGCATCAAGATTCTTGGCGTATTTTGCGTAAAAGACAGGCTCAAATCATTGCCGTTTCAGAGTCAACCAAAAGCGACATCTTGCGTTACTTAGAAATTCCTAGCAGATGTGTCAGCGTGGTTTATGAAGCATTACCCACTCAAGTGGCAGAAATTAGTCAAGAATTGGCTGATAAGCCAGAACTACTTTTTTCAATCAAACAAAAATTAAAATTAGATAAGCCATATTTATTATTTGTGGGCACCAGAGAACCTCGTAAAAATTTGGCTAGATTAATTCAAGCTTGGCTGCCATTAGCTAAAGACTATCAGCTAATCGTTGCTGGTGAACAATCTTGGGATGGCAGTGAAAAAATCAGTCAAAATCCCAACTTGCGCTTTTTAGGTAGAGTAACTGATTACGAATTAGCCGTTCTGTACCATAATAGTGAGTTATTTGTTTATCCAAGTCTTTATGAAGGTTTTGGCTTACCAATTTTGGAAGCTTTTGCTCACGGAGTGCCAGTTGTGAGTTCGGACATCGCTGCTATCAGAGAAGTGGCTGGCAATGCCGCAGAATTAGCTAACCCAATGGACGAAAATTCCATCCGTCAAGCAATCGAAAAAGTTTTAAATGAAAAGAAAATTGATAGCGAAAATCGCATGAAAAAAATGATTATTCGCTTGCAACTTTTTAATTGGCAAAAGACAGCAAGACAAACACTAGCGGTTTACAAACGAGCGATTGAAGATTTTGGGGCCTAAAATATGATCAAAATAGCCATTGATGGCAATGAAGCCAATGTCAAAAACAGAGTTGGTAGCAATACTTATGCTTTTGCGATTATTTCCGAACTTTACAAGCTAACTGAAAATCGTAAAAATATTGACATTACAATCCTTTTATCTAGTAAAAAATTAGGCGATCTGCCAAAAACTCGAAATGGTTGGCGTTACATGGTTGTCGGTCCATCTAAATTTTGGACACAATGGGCTTTGCCTATCCATTTATTCTTACATCAAAATGATTACAAACTTTTTTTTACTCCATCGCACTATGCACCTAGAATTTCTAGTGTGCCCTATATCAGTAGCGTAATGGATTTAGCTTATCTTCATTATCCAAAACAATTTCGTTTCAATGATCTGATGCAACTTAAAAACTGGACCAAGTACAGTGTTAAAAATGCTCGAAAAATCATCACCATCAGCAAATTTTCCAAAAAAGAAATTCAAAAACATTATCATGTAGCAGAAAAAGACATCATAGTCGCTTATCCTTCTTTTCAATTTGGAGAATCTGCTCCAATCGAAGAAGTTAGAAATTTTTTTAGAACAAATAAAATTAGAAGCAAATATTTCTTATATTTAGGAACTCTTCAACCAAGAAAAAATATTATCGAGTTAGTAACAGCTTATGAAGAATTTTTACGTAAATTAGCAGCCACTAATCTAAAAATAAAAAATAAAAATCAAAGACAAATCAGCGAACCAGACCTAGTTATTGCAGGAAAAACTGGCTGGCTGGCTGATGAGATTCTTGCTCGCATCGCCAATTCACCATTCAAGGAAAAAATTATTCTGACTGGCTTTGTTGAAGATAAATTTAAAAAAGCTCTCTATCAAAATGCAATTGCTAGTTTGTTGCTTTCACTTTATGAAGGTTTTGGCATTCCTGCTCTTGAATCCATGCAGACCGGAACCATTCCGATCGTCGCTAATAATTCCAGCTTACCAGAAGTAGTTGGTTCGACTGGTTTATTAGTCAAAGCCAATGATCCTCATGAAATTAGCAGTGCAATGATGCGAGTCTACCAAATGCCTCACAAAGAATTATTAAAATTTAAAACTGCTATGCATCGCCAAAGCAAAAAATTTAGTTGGCATGAAACAGCTAAAATAATTTTAAAAACTATCGAAAATGAAAAATAATCCCATCATTATTGGTATTGATCCAGGCTACGATCGGGTCGGCATTGCCATTGGTCGAAAAACTAAAGAATCTTGGGAGCTTTTAAGCTATAGCTGTATTCAAACCAACAAAAAAGCCAAGCTTTTTGATCGTTATGCTCAAATTGCCACAGAACTAGAAGAGCTAGTTACCAAACACCAGGTAACAGAAGCCGGCATTGAGTCACTTTTCTTCTTTAAGAATAAAAGCACTGCCTTAGATGTTAGTGAAGCTCGAGGAGTTATTATCGCCACTCTAATGCGCCAAAAGATCAAAATCGCTGAATATACGCCACTTCAGATCAAACAAAGTCTAACTGGCTATGGACGAGCCGATAAAAAAGCGGTAGAAAAGATGGTGAGGATGGAATTGACTCTTGAGGGCAAAATTATTGACGACACAATTGATGCTTTGGCAATTATGATTTGTCATGAATGTTCCAGAAAACTGCAGAAAGAAAATTTATGATTGCTTATTTAGAAGGAAAAGCTCTAGTCAAAAAAGATCACCTAATCGTTCTAACTGGCGGAGTGGGTTATTTTGTTTATGTTGGCTCTAAATTACTCAGTAATTCTCATGATGGAGAAGTCATTTCCTTATATATTTATAGTCATATTAAGGAAGACCGCTTCGAACTCTATGGTTTTAAGAACGAAGAAGAATTGGCTATTTTTAAAATGCTCCTCGCCATTTCTGGTGTTGGTCCAAAAACTGCCATTGCTCTGGCAGATGCCGGCACTGACAAATTAGTGGATGCAGTTCAGCAAGCTCAAACCAGCTTCTTCACTAGTATTCCTAGAGTTGGTAAGAAATTAGCACAAAAAATCATTATCGAACTCAAGACGAAATTAGGCAGTTTAAAAGAATTGAACCTAAGCACCCTTTCTCCAAAAGCTCAAGATGTGATGGATGCCTTGCTTGGTCTCGGCTTTGAAGAAAACGCTGTTGCTGCGGCCCTGTCTACGCTAGACATAGAAAATATGGATTTACAAATAGCTATTAAAACTGTGATTAAAATGAATAGTACGAAATAAAAAATGCCAAAATCAAGTCAAAATCCTAGTATTTCTGTCAATGATGAAGAAATGCTTTTTACTTCACTTCGTGCGCAGAACTGGGCCGAATTTACTGGTCAAGAAAACATCAAAAAATCCCTGCAAATTGCCATTAAAGCAGCTAAACAACGACATGAAGCAGTCGATCACATCTTATTTTATGGTCCTCCAGGGCTTGGTAAAACTACACTTTCTCAATTGATTGCTAAAGAAATGGAGAGTAATTTTAAAGTTACCTCAGGTACAGCTCTGTCAAAAGCTGGCGATTTAGCCGCTATTCTAACTAATTTGGAAGATGGCGATGTTTTATTTATTGATGAAATTCATCGCTTACCAAAAGCAGTTGAGGAAACTCTTTATCCAGCAATGGAAGACTTTGCGCTCGACATCGTCATCGGCAAGGGCCCTTCAGCTCGCACTGTTCGTCTGGATTTGGCTAAATTCACTCTGGTTGGCGCTACCACTCGTTTTGGTCTACTTACTGGGCCTTTTAGAGATCGCTTTGGCCTTATTCATAGAGTGGAATTTTATAAACCACTAGAACTCGGTAAAATTTTGCAAGCTGCTAGTAAAAAATTAGAAACCACTATAGATGATGAATCAGCCAACGCCATTGCTGCTCGCTCTCGTGGCACACCACGCATTGCCTTAAAGCTTTTCAAAAGAGTGCGCGATTTTGCTCAAGTGCTTGAAAAAAAAGCCATCGATTTGTCACTAGTTTTACAAGCTCTCAGTATTTTTGAAATCGACGAACTTGGATTGGATGAAAATGATCGTCGACTAATCAAAGCTATGATTGAAAAACATCAAGGTGGGCCAGTTGGCCTTAAAACTTTATCTGCCTCAATTAATGAAGATCCTGGTACTATCGAAGAAGTTTTGGAACCATATTTAATTCAAATTGGCTTTATCAAAAGAAGCCCATCTGGCAGAGTGTTGAGTGAAGAAGCTTATAAGCACTTTGGGGCTAAAATGCCTAAAAAAGCCTAGCAATTAAATTGCGTGAATTACTACTTTTTCTGAATTTAATCTTTTTCTTACTTCAGATAGCAAATACTCATGTTGTTGACTAGAAGGAACCCCTTCAACAGATATTTCACAGACTTTTCTATCTCTTCCAAAGCCCTTGCCTTTTAAATAAATAGAATAGAATTCACCTTTATCTGGAGAGTGCCCATAAACAGCTCTCACATTAACTGCTTTTTCTGTTTCTTTTATTTTTTCTGTTTCCCAAATGGTCTCTGGTTTTCCTGGAGCTTCTTTTAGAAGATCACTTCTGCCATTAAGAGGTCCAGCAAAAACGATATCATCTGCGCCAATTTTGCCAACAAATAACTTTGACAAAAGAGAAGATGAGCCTGGAAAAATTTGCTCCAGTAATCCGAGTATTGAAAGTTGATTTAAAACAGACTTTTCTACAAGTGACATAAAAGCTCTTTCTTCTATAAAAATCTAGTTCTTATTGTATCATAAGCTCCTTACTTAAAATCTAAAATAGCTGTTGTATACTAGAAATATGGCAATTACTGACAAAGACGGCAACAAACTCTCAACTTCACAAGTTATTGAAAAAATTTTTATTCGCATTAAAACCATTCACCTAGAATTGGTCACTGGCTTACTCTGGTGGTTTGTTGGTTACATCCCATCTCATGGATTTCGCAGATTCTTCTATAAATTAGCTGGCATGAAAATTGGCAGTAAATCGACCATCCACATGGGTAGTCGTGTCTATTATCCACAAGGCATAGAAATTGGTGAAGGTACATTAATTGGCGAAAAAGCCACTCTAGACGGTCGTAAGCAGCTTAAAAACTCTCATGGTGGACTCAAGATTGGCAATCATGTTGATATCGCTTCAGAAGTAATGATTTGGACTAGCCAACACGACATTCATTCTGAAAATATGGCTACCATTGAGGAGAAGGTTGAAATCGGTGATTATGTTTTTATCGGTCCACGCTCGATTATTATGCCTGGAGTCAAAATTGGTAAAGGCGCCATTATTGCTGGCGGTTCTGTAGTTACCAAAGACGTGGAAGCAATGAAAATCGTTGCTGGAGTGCCAGCCAAAGAAATTGGCGAGCGCAAAACCAAGAATTTAAATTACAAATTAGGTCGTCCAAGACTCTTTCAATAAATACTACAAGCTAAATGAATAAAAACAAATTATTTGGGTTGATTGGCCTAGTTGGAGGAGCCTTTGTTGGGGGAGCAGTTTTATCTTCGCTAATTCGTTTGGGAGCAACTTTAGTCCATCCTTTTCTACTCAATTGGTTTCGAATTTTCATTGGATTTCTTCTCATCTTGATTTTTTTCAGAGGTAAATATCGCCTCAAACTTATTCTTGATAAGAAGCACCTACTTTTAAGTTTAATGCTCGGAATAGGTCTTAGCTTAAACACAACCATGTTCTCTTTTGGTGTTTCGCGCACAACTTTAATTGCTTCACAACTTATCTATGTTTTTACTCCAATCGCCGCTAGTTTGATGGCTTTTTTCTTGCTTAAAGAGAAAATTACTTTTAAAAAAATGCTTGGAATGTCCATCGCGTTCTTAGGTGTTTTGCTTTTAATCATCTTTTCTAAATCTCCTGAAGAAAAACTGTCTCTTGGTACCTTTTATGGCAATTCGTTAATTTTTATTGGCATGCTTGGTTATTCTACCTACATGGTTTTTTCTAAAAAATTAAGTAATATTTTTACGATTGTTGAAATGGTAGTTCTCACCGGTTTATTTTCTTCAATTTTACTTTTTCCTTTTGCTGTCTATGCAATCTATCAACAAGGTTGGTCGCAGATCAATTTTCACTCGATGTTCGTGATGCTTTTAATTGCCCTGAGTGCTACTGCTTTTATGTTACTCAATCAAACTGCAATTAAACATTTATCAACCAGCAGCGCTTCGATGGGCAGTATACTTTCTCCTGAATTCGCCGCTCTCGCTGGAATTGTTATTTACAATGAAAAGCTTTCTTTAATTTTGCTAATTAGCATGGTTTTATCGATTGGTGGTACGATGTTGAGTGTGACAGCTGAAAAAGTCACATTTCTTGATAAAATAAAATCAGTCATCAATAAGTTAAAAATAATCTAAAGGGTCAAATGAAACTTTCCATTATCACTGTTTCCTACAACACCAAAGAATTAACGCTGCAAACTCTAGAGAGTGCAATCAAAGAAATTAATTCTTCCAAAATACTTAAAGACCAAACTGAAATCTTCGTCGTCGATAATGATTCTAAAGATGGTTCACCAAAAGCTTGTGAAGATTTACTTAAAAAACTTAAATTTCCTCATTATCAAGTTTTTGCCAACAAAGAAAATCTCGGTTTTGCCCGTGCCAACAATCAAGCGACTGAAGTGGCTAAAGGCAAATATATCATCTTACTCAACTCTGACACCATTACACAAAAAGGCGGCCTTAGTCTTTTAGTGGAGGCCATGGATAATAATGGCATAGGTGAAATCACCGCTAATTCTAAGAACAGTGGAGAACTAGACAAGCTCGGCATCATTGCTCCAACATTACTCAATCCTGATGGCAGCATTCAAAATCAAGGTGGCTCTATACCAAGCTTGATGACTGTCGCCTCACAAATGCTATTTTTAGATGATATTCCATTTATTGGCAAATTATTTCCTTCCACTCAGCACACCGGCATGAGTGATTTTGCCTTTCAAAGCTATGATGAAAATACCCCAAAATTAATTTCTAAAGGCTGGATTGCTGGTACCGCCATGATGATTCGTCGTGAACTAATTGATGACATTGGCATGCTTGATGGCAACATTTTTATGTACGGTGAAGATCAAGAATATTGTATGCGAGCTCGCAATCACCACTGGGACGTTGCCATTCATCCAAAAGCTAAAATCACTCATTTTGGTTTTGCCAGCTCTTCTTCACGCAATGCCATTCATGGAGAAATTAAAGGCTATCTTTATATTTGGAAAAAACATATGCCAACTTGGCAATTGCCATTTCTCAAGCTAATTCTCTGGAAAGGGGTAGTGCTTCGCCAAATTATTTACACTCTGAGAGGCAAAGAAGTCCCTGCTTCCATTTACAAAGATGCCAGAGCTCTGCTTAAATAGAAATAGGTAATTTTCTTAAATATGCTACAAAATTTATTACTTTTAATTGCTAGCTTTCTTTTAGCCTTTATTCCACTTTATCCAAAGATTCCTCTTTTTGATATTTTGCCAGGATACATTGTCAGAGTTAGACTCGAAGACGCTTTAGTTTTAGTGGCTTTTCTTTATTATTTAATTTTATTATTCAGAAAAAAGATTGATTTTAAAAATAAGATTAATCCTTGGATCTTCGGCTACCTTGGTGTTGCTAGTCTTTCCATCTTGTCAGCTGTTTTCTTAATCAAAACTATTCCTCTAGAACTAATTCATGTTGGCAAATCAGTTCTGCATTTGTTCAGATATACCGAGTATTTTTCTTTGTTTTTTATTATGTTTTCTGCTATCAAAAAACCAAAAGATGTTAAGGTGGTTTTTTATTCTTTGATTTTCACAGTCTTAGCAATTAGTGTCTATGGTTATGGGCAAAGATATTGGTATTGGCCAGTTTTTTCCACCATGAACCGAGAATTTAGCAAAGGCATGGTGCTTTATTTAACAGAACACGCTAGAGTACAGTCAACTTTTGGCGGTCATTATGATTTAGCAGCTTATCTGGTAATTGTTCTGCCAATCTTTTATCTTTTAGCCATTAATACTAAAAATAAATGGCAAAGAACCGGATTACATCTAGTTCATATTATCGGTCTTTGGCTTTTAGTAATGAGTGCTTCACGCACTTCTTTCATTGCTTATATTGGTGCTGTCTTGGCAGGATTATTTCTTTTTGCTATCACTAAAAATAAAATTCTAGAAAAAATCTTTTATTTTTTAAAGAAAAGTTTCGCTTATTTAGCACTGGTGTCCATCATGATGTATTCATTCGGCGCTGACATGCGCGAACGTTTTGAGCAAGTACTTAGAGCTTACCCAAGCACTTTCAAAACCTATGAGGAAGTTAAAAAAAATGCTGGAAAACAAATCGAGTTTATTAGCGATCCTGTTGCAAAATTCAAGGAACTTCGAGAATCTAAAAAGCCAAAAAATGGCATCGCTTTTGACAATACCTCAGCTGATAACATCCTCACTCCAACTGATCAACAACCAAGTTCCACCAGACCAATTGATGTTTATGTAGATATTCCAGATAAAGTGGCTACTTCTTCCGCTACTGGCGTAATTACTTATGAAGAAAAGCCTCGCGTCTGGTCTGCCAATGCCATGAAATATGGTCTTTCGTTTGCTATCCGTCTAGATGAACTTTGGCCAAACGCTATCAAAGGATTTGTGAAAAATCCTTTACTTGGATCTGGTTATGCTACTTTGAATAAAAAAGAATTTCAGCAATTTACCGAAGCAGAGAGCACTGACAATAATTTCTTGCGTACCCTTGGAGAAACTGGCTTGCT
>CAJBWJ010000081.1 GCA_903959355.1 uncultured bacterium | reverse complement strand
TAAACTTTATTGCCAAAAACTTGAACAAAATCAACTCGCTATCGAAAAAGTTGAAACTATCAATAAAAAAGATCAGCTTGCTAGTTCAATTTCTTTAGCACTGCGCACAAATGAAGGAATTGATAAGAAAATTTTAAAAACAAAAAACTTACAAAATTTAATTGATATCAAATTGATTAAAGAAAATAAAGAAAAAATTCATCTAACAACAAAAGGCAAAGATTTACTCAATTATATTTTATTGGAGTTAAAAATTTTTTAAAAATCTTACTCAACAATTTTAAATACTTCTCTAAAATCATTAACAATGTAAGTTGGATTCAACTTATTCAATTTTTTTATCATTTTTTCACAAAGAGAATCGCATTTGGAATTGCTCGCCCTGGACCAATCTTATATCCATTTGCCCAAAGTGCAGTGGAACCTCCACTATCTAAATTCATAGCATTTTCCATACCTAATGTTTTCAATGCAATTGCTGCTTCAGCTACAGTAGCTCCATGGACAACACCGATATAAACAGTATTTCCTTTATTAGCGACAAAGCTTCGATTCCCCTTAGAACCCTTTTTAGGATCACCATCTCCGCCAAAAACCACTTCGCTTCCGCTAATGAGTAGAGGATAATTCGACAACATACTATCAATGCCTGTATCTCGTCCCCACATAGAAGCTGCTCCGACAAAACGTACTGAGCTGCCTAGGAAAATCACAGCTGGATTATTGCTATAAACGTTGTTGTCAGAATTAAAATAAATTTTATTTTTATTCATCACTAACAAATCAAAACTATTCTTTTTATCAGCACAATTGGGGTAACTTGCTGGACAAAAATAAGAACCATTTATGCCAGCAAAAGCACCACTTCTAGATACATAATCTCCAAGAGATAAAACTGGACAGTCATTTGCACAAGTGCCATCACTTGCCGTGTCAACAATTACCCGCGTAGAGCTGAGATCGCCAGCAACTAAGCTAATTACTATAGAACCCGCTGAAGTCTCAACTTTTTGTTGAGAAAAACCTGATGCTGGAGCTTGATTGTTCACAGCTACATTGGGAATTTTAAGCGCAGATTCTAGGGCTAATTTTTTTTCAAGATCAGTGATGCTACTGGCAAGCTCAGTAAGTGATGTAGAAGCCGAAGCGTATTCATTTTTACCTAAGTAAGAAAGAATGCTAGCCCATTTTTTTTGCAGATCGTCTGTTTTGACACCATCCTCTTTAATTCTTAGAATTCGTTCGTATTCAGTTACCGCACTGAGATTAGCTTTTTTGAGATCCTGCAACTGAGTCTGGAGTTGATCGTTTTTTATTTTTTGATCTTCATTTTTTAATAAAGATAATTCATTCTTTGTATTCGACAGCTCATTAGAGATGCTTTCCTTTTCAATAAGAAGGTTAGCGGTTGTTTCTAAATGCAAAAGAGTAGAGCGCCTCCACAAAATTAGAGCGACAATTAAACAAATTAGGAAAAAAACTAGTTCTAGAATTGGCAACTGATATTTGCGAAGAAAACTGAGAAAGTGATTTATTATCTTGATGGAACTTAGTCTAAAATTCATTCTGTACACTATAGCAGATTTGGAGAGAGTAAAAAAACTTTAAACTATCTGGGTGGCTGACGGGCTACGATCCCGCTACCTCCGCTGCCACAGAGCGGCGCTCTACCAATTGAGCTACAACCACCATTTTAGGAAACTTCTTTTTCAAGTTTCACCGGTTTCGGATTTAAAGAACGTCTCGCTTTTTTCAAAACATCTCTGCTATGTTTTTTTAGATAAGTTTCTTCAGCTTTAATACCAAATGCTTCTCTGACCCAAATTAATGTTTTTGGAAGAGTCATTTTTTCTCTTTTAGAGATTTTTTTTAATTCTGTATAAGTGTGTTCGCTTATATCTAACATTTTTTCTCTCATAAAAAAATAAATATCTTCAAAAAAAGTATGCTGGGTGGGATTCGGACCCACGACCTACTGCTTAGAAGGCAGTTGCTCTATCCAGCTGAGCTACCAGCACTTTTGTTTTTTCTATTTCAATTAAAGAGCAAAGAAACCTGAGGGGAATTATAAGGAAATCTTGAGCAAAAGTCCAGGCTTTGCGCGTATGAGGCGCACAAGGCTAAAAACAAGGTATAATAGACAGTCCAAAATGCAGTTCAAACTTCATTCAGATTACCAACCAACTGGAGATCAACCTCAAGCAATTGAGGCTCTTGTCGATGGTCTGAAGAACAAAGTCGATGATCAGGTTTTGCTTGGTGTGACCGGCTCAGGTAAGACTTTTACTATTGCCAATGTCATTGAAAGAACGCAAAAACCCACATTAGTTATCGCTCATAACAAAACTTTGGCCGCTCAACTTTATCAGGAATTGCGCGATTTCTTTCCAGAAAACGCTGTTTCATATTTTGTTTCCTATTACGATTACTACCAGCCAGAGGCTTATCTTCCGAGTAGTGATACCTACATTGAAAAAGAAGCCACCATCAACGAAGAAATTGATAAATTGCGCCTCGGCGCCACCACTCACTTGATGACTAGACCTGATGTAATTATCGTCGCCTCAGTATCTTGTATTTATGGTCTTGGTTCACCAGTTAATTACAGTCGTTTCGTTTTAGAAATTGTCGAAGGTGAATTGATCAAGCGTGAAAGTCTACTTTTACAGCTTAGTAATTTGCAATATGAGCGCAGTAATACAGATCTGCTTCGCGGCAGCTATCGCTTGCGTGGCGACGTAATTCAACTCTGGCCAGCTTACCAAGACACTGCTATTCGCATTGAAACTTTGGAAGACAAAATCCTTAGCATCAAAGATATTGATCCTATTTCTGGAACCGTCGTTGAAAAAGAAAAAAACAAATTTTATAAAAATAAAATGGCTTTAGTCTATCCAGCCAAACACTATGTAGTGGAAAGTAAGGGTCAAAAAGAAACCATTGCTAAAATTCGCCAAGACATGGTTGACAGAGTAGAAGAACTTAAAAAAGAGGGTAAACCAGTTGAAGCTTATCGGCTGGAGCATAAGGTTAATTACGATTTGGAAATGATTGAGGAGTTTGGCTCCGTCAATGGCATCGAAAACTATTCTCGTTATTTCGATGGCCGCCAAGAAGGCGATGCGCCATATACTCTGATGGATTATTTTAAATATAATCAAGAAAAATTTGGTTCTGATTCATTTTTAACCATCATTGATGAAAGTCATATTTCTTTGCCACAAATTAAAGGTATGTATTTTGGTGATCGTTCTCGCAAAGAAACTTTGATTAATTATGGTTTTAGACTACCAAGTGCGATTGATAATAGACCGTTACAACTTCATGAATTTTTGCAAAGAAAACAACAAACCATTTATGTTTCAGCTACTCCAAATGAGTGGGAGCTGAGTCGTAGCAAAGACCGCGTCGTCGAACAACTAATCCGTCCAACTGGTCTACTTGATCCAAAAATCGAAATTCGTCCAACCAGCAATCAGGTCGAAGACCTAACACTAGAAATCATCAAAAGAAAGAAGCTAGGACAAAGAGTTTTGGTCACCACCTTGACCAAGAAAATGGCTGAGGCCCTCAGTGATTATCTCAATGATCCAGAAAAAATTGAAAAACTAGCCAAAAAAGTTTTTAGTACTGATGAAATTAGTTATCCATCGGTCGCTTACTTACATTCTGATGTCGAAACTCTCGACCGCAGCGATATTCTCGATGATCTCCGTAATGGCAAATATGACGTTTTAGTTGGTATCAATTTACTTCGTGAAGGTCTCGACTTGCCTGAAGTTAGTCTGGTGGCAATTCTTGATGCTGACAAAGAAGGCTTTTTGCGCTCCAGAACCTCACTCGTTCAAACCATGGGTAGAGCAGCTCGCCATGTCGAAGGTCTGGCAATTCTTTATGCCGATAAAGTTACCAAATCGATGGATTTTGCTATCAAAGAAACTACTCGTCGTCGCGAAACTCAGGAAAAATATAATTTTGAGCACGACATTACTCCAATTGGTATAAACAAACCAATTCGTGAAAAATTAATGCAGCGTAAAACAAAAGACGAACAAGATAAAGAAAATAAAAAAGGCATTTTACTTAAAATCTCCAACAAAGAACAGCTAAATCTCATGGCTATTAATCCAGAAGAATTAACTCCTGGAGAAAAACAAGGTTTAATTAAAAAGCTTCACACTCAAATGAAGAAAGCCGCTAACGAACAAGACTTTGAACTAGCAACTATCATTCGTGACAAAATTAAAGAAATTGAAGCCATCTAGCTATTGTTTCTCAGTTAAATTTCATGATTAAATGGAAGGATGTCAGATTCCATAGAAAACCAAATTAATCAAATCAATCAATTCGCCCTAGAACAAAAAAGTTCTCCTCCAATTCTAAATCCGAGAAACAAAAAAAATAAAAATAAAATTTTAGCTGCTATAGCTCTCATTATGCTTCTTGCTGTTGGAGCAGTCAGTTCCTTCATCTTGCTTGGTCAAAAGCAAGATACTCGTAATCAAGCTTCTGTAGCCAATGGACTAGTTAACATCAAATTGCAAAGAAATGTTGATTGCGCAATTGGTCAAACTTGTTACGTTGATGTTTTAGTTAATACTGGATCAAGCAATATTGATGCCTTACAAGCTAAAATTGTTTTTGATCAAAATAGCATCAACTCAGTTGATGGTGTGATTTTTAAACCAAGTGAAAATCTAAGTTTTCAAAAACTAATGCCTGGAGAGCAACCAATCTTAGAGGTTTCCGTCCAAAGTGGAAATAATGCGTCAGGAACAGCAGAAAAAGTTGCTGTTCAAGGTGACGCAGCAATGAAACCTGAACAAGGAATAACCTTTGAAGAAAACAGTAAAATGATGGCAAAACCAATGCTTTCATTGGCAAAAAATGAAGTTTCTCCAAGCAAAGAAATTTTACTTGCTTGGACCTTATCAAACTCTAGTATTCCTTTCAATAGTAATAATAGTGACTATTTACTCGGTAAAATTGAATTTGTAGCTAAACAAACTTTTAAGTCTGGAGACTCCACAAATAATATGGTTATGAGTTTAGACCAATCTTTTTCTAAAGCCACTTTATATAAAACTGGTCAGGACAGTTTAAATACTCCTTCACCTTTAACCATCGCTCTCAACATGGAAGTTCCTGTTGAGAGAATTCCATGTAAAGGAGATTCCTCATGTCCAACCGGTCAGTATTGTTATTCTGAACCAGCTCCAATTTGTGCAGATGGAAAAGTCTGTCCAACATATAAGGCTGTTTCTGCTTATTGTAAAGAAAAAATTACCAAACCAGGAACATGTCAAACAGACACCGATTGTGCCAAAAATGAATATTGTTACCAACCTCCTATGCCAACTTGTCCACAAGGAGTAATGTGTTCGATGGTCGTACCAGTCAAATCTTGCAAAGAAAAACCAGTTGCGGTTACTCCAACAGCTACCCTAACTCCAGTTGTCAGTGTTACTCCTGGAAGAATCTCTTGTAAGGGAGATGCTAGTTGTCCAACTGGTCAATATTGTTATCAAGAAGAATTTCCAGCAGAATCAGGACAAACGAGAGAGTTAAGAATAAATAGTTATTGTAAAAATTTAGAAACCAAACCAGGTACTTGTCAAATCGACACTGATTGTGCCAAGGGACAAACTTGCTATCAGCCTCCTATGCCAACTTGTCCAGAGGGAGCAATGTGCAAAATGGTTGTACCTGCAAAATATTGCAAAGAAACCATTGTCATTGTTACAAAAACTCCTACTCCAACTCCAACCCCAGTTGTCAGTGTTAGTGTAAAACCAAGCAACACTCCAACTCCAATTAGTTGTGCTGTGCCTAGTTGTAAAAATGGAGTTCTAAGATTAATGGAACCACAATATGTAAATCGTGGTCCTATAAGTGGGCAATCTTGTCCAATTTATGTTTGTGAACAAATTGTTTCATGCCAATATGACTATTCAATCTGGTCAGAATGCAATTATGGAGTTCAATCGAGAGCTATTTCTAGCTCAAGTAAAGTTGGCTGCTCAGCTCCTATGCTAAAACAAGCATGCGACAGACCTTGTTCATCAGACAGCAACTGTTCTGCTGGAGAAACTTGTATTATGAAACAAGCTCCTCAAGTATCTGGAGCAGAAAAAATTAGAATTTCCAACATGGGATATTGTAGCGCAGCAACCAATACGTCATATGATTTAAATAAAGACGGAGCGGTTAACGTGCTAGACCTATCAGTTGTTATTAAAAATCTCTTCACTAGTAATGCAGTTGCAGACGTCAATAAAGATAAAACAGTTGACATCGCTGACTATTCTCTAGTGCTTAAGAATCTTATTAATAAAGAATTCATGGCATATTAAGGAAAAAATGAAAAAAATTCTTATCGGCTTATTTGCTTTATTATGTATCAGCTCTCTAAAAGGCAATGTATTTGCAGCAGAGACGGAGACAATGCTTAACTTTGAAAAAGTAGAGCAGTTGCCAAAAGACAGTCTTGTCGCTGTACCAGTATATTTAAATACTCAGGGTAAAGAGCTCAATTCATTACAACTCAAGATTGATGTTACTGGAGAAATAAAAGACCTCAGTGTAACAATTGGCTCTAAAATGCCAGTTCAAGAAATCACCAAAAAAGTTGATGAGAAAAGTATTTTTGTATCCTTAACAAGTTTGGAACTTGGCAAAAGCTGGAGTACCAAAGAAAATGTCGAGTTATTAAAAGTTTCTTTTAAACATGCTGGTGATGGCGAAGTTAAATTAAGTTTCGACCAAAAAGAAACTTTAGCCGGATCGATTGATAACGATAAAAATGTTTTAACCGTAGGAGAAAATCTTATGGTTAAAATTGGAACAGTTCTTCCAGTTGAAGCCACACAAGTTCAAGAAGAAGCTACTCCAAGTGTCAATCAAGATGCCACAATAGTGGTAGCAGAAGAAAAAGTAGTTTCTAAAAAAATAAACAATAATTTATTAATCGGATTAATAGCCGGTTCTTTTGTGGCTGCTCTTATATTTTTGATCTATATTTTAAAGAATCAAAAGAAAGACAAGCCACTAGAACCAAAGCTTCCTCTTAACTAGAAATTTGCTTGGTTTTAAGCTATAATGCTTCCCTCATGCCAATGGGAAACACAATCAAAATCACTGGTGCACGCGAGCACAATCTTAAAAATATTAACTTAGAATTAGAAAAGAATCAGTTAATTGTTTTCACTGGTCTTTCAGGTAGTGGCAAAAGCTCTTTGGCTTTTGACACTCTATATGCTGAAGGTCAGCGCCGCTATGTTGAATCCTTAAGTTCTTACGCTCGTCAATTCCTTGGAGTGATGAATAAGCCTGATGTAGATCAGATTGACGGCCTTTCCCCAGCTATTTCTATCGATCAAAAAACCACTTCACACAATCCTCGTTCCACTGTGGGTACAATTACAGAAATTTACGATTATTGTCGCTTACTTTTTGCCAGAGTGGGTCACCCTCATTGTCATATTTGTGGCAAAGAAATTAGCACTCAAAGCATTGATCAGATCATCAACCAAATTTTCAAGCAAATTGAAGAAAAGTTCAGTGAGTCAAAAAAAGAGCCACAAAAAATCATGGTTTTATCTCCAGTTGTAAAAGAAAAAAAAGGCGAATTTGATAAATTACTGCAAAATTTGGTCAAAAAAGGCTACAGCAAAGCCAGAATTGATGGTCAAATCTACAACTTAGATCAAGAATTAAATCTCATTAAAACCAATAAACACAGTATTGATGCCTTAATTGATCGCATCGTTATTAGTAAAGTGCAAATTGATGACACGACTGAGCTAACTAGACTCAAAAGTCGTCTTAATCAATCACTTGAAGAAGCTTTGAAACTAGCCAATGGCCTAGTGATTGTATCTTGGGTCAATGATTCTAGTTTTACTTTCCCAGATAATCCTCAAGATACTAAAGATTTTCTTTTTAGTGAAAATCTAGCTTGTAGCGACTGTGGCATTTCTCTTAAAGAACTAGAACCACGTTCTTTTTCTTTTAACTCACCAGAAGGCGCTTGTGCTAAATGTAATGGCCTTGGCTCAATCCTTAAAATTAACGCCGATAAAATTATCGCTCCAACCCTCACCATGAGTGAGGGTGCAGTAATTCCTTTTGCCAGAATGATGACCAATGAAGGTTGGTTTGCTCGTTTGGTTAAAATTGTTTTAGAAGATTTTAGTAGTGATTTCCGTCTGACCAAATGGGAAGACATGTCTTCTGAACTTCAAGAGGTTTTACTCTATGGTAGTGAAAAAATCTATGATGTTGTCGGTGAAAATCGCTTTGGCAACATGACTAGTTACCAGAGCAAATTCGAAGGTTTTATCAAAAATCTCGAACGCCGCTACACTGAAACTGATTCTGAATTTATTCGTCGTGAAATCGGTCAATTTATGCACAAGGAAACTTGTCCAGAATGCTTGGGTGACCGTCTCAAAGCAGAAGTTCTGTCCGTCACCGTCGACAAACTCAATATTGCTCAATTTAGTAAATTAACTATCGATCGCGCACTCAAATGGGCGGAAAAAATTGCCGATCCAACACAAAAAGTTTTATCCAATAAAGAAGTGCAAATTGCAGCTTCAATTCTCAAAGAAATTAAAACTCGCTTGCAATTTTTATCTGCCGTCGGTCTCAATTATCTAACCATTTCTCGTGAAGCAGCCACTCTCGCTGGTGGAGAAGCACAAAGAATTCGCTTGGCTTCACAAATCGGCACTGGTCTAACAGGTGTCCTTTATATTCTCGACGAACCAACTATTGGCTTACACCAAAGAGATAATCGTCGTTTGATTGAAACCCTCCAAGAACTCAAGAAAAAAGGCAACACTGTCATTGTCGTCGAACACGATCGCGACATCATGATGGCCGCTGATCATATTGTCGACTTCGGACCAAAAGCTGGCGAAGCTGGCGGCGAAATTGTTTTTGATGGTTCTTATGCAGAAATTCTTTTGGCCAAAAACTCCTTAACTGGTCGTTATTTAGCTAGAAAAAAAGAAATCACCAGAGAAAAAATTAAGGAAAAAGACGTCAAGAAAAAAGCTAAGATCGCTATTGATGGTGCTCATCACAATAATCTCAAAAACATTGATGTAGAAATTCCTCTCAATGCTTTGACTTGTATCACTGGTATTTCTGGATCTGGCAAATCAACCTTATTACACAATGTTTTGCATAAT
>CAJBWJ010000080.1 GCA_903959355.1 uncultured bacterium | reverse complement strand
GATTTGATAACGTACTTCACCAACAGATTGATCTACTCCTTGCATATCAATCATCTTGTAATCAGTAGCACCTTTAATAATATTGTTTTGAACATCTTTTGGTAAGCTTTCGACCTGCAATTGTGAATCTAATAAACTGACTGGTGATTCAGCAGTTTTTCCTTTATACCAACGAGCAAACATAATGACCACAAAGATAATGGCGATTGATGGAAAAAGATAAGGGATAAGATTCTGCAGTTTTTTTGACATATTTCCTTGCACTAAGTATTACTATGATCCCATTCTGCTTGGAAAATTTATTTTGTCAATATAGAATCTCGACCATACCAGAGACCGATGGCAATTTTTACAATACTCGTGTATTCATCTGTACGATTGGTAAAATGATTGGTGATAAAACCAATCATACCTTCTTTCTTTCTCAGATCTGGATCTTTTAACTGACGACCGAGAGCTGGACCCATTTCTTCACCAGCCAAAAGTAGTTTAGACATAAAATCTGGCAAAGGAAAACGAGCTCCATTACTGCAATAACTATTGCCATCTTTATCTATTGCGGTTGCCCAGACAGTTGACCAAAGTTCATTTTTATCATTTGAAAAACTAGGATGAAAAACGCCACCTTCTAGACCTATACATAAAGCCTCGTCGTCATTTTTAATTATTTTTTGCTCGATAGCTAAAGATCTAACAGCTTTGGCACGATTAAAAGATCCGAGCTTAGTTTCATCGTCACTCATTGGTTGAGCTCCGACCCCACTATCCACTTCTAGACCTTCAACTAAAGCATTGGGAAATCGTTCCATAACAGCAGAAACAACAGCATTAATTTTGACTGGATTTTTGGAAGCTATGATAAATTTCATGAGTGATTTTTAAATTTAGAAAAAGCTTTTTGAATCATATCGACTACAAAAGCACCATTTTCTCCACCAAAATCATAATTTGCTAAATTAGCTTGCGATGCCCAGATATAATTTTGATGTTCATCTGAAATTTGAATTTCCGATTGATTGGTCAATGAAAAATCAACCATCCAGCCACAAATTACTGTAAAAATTTGTTTGCCGTTATCAAAATAGGTAGAAAAATGAACCATCTTATCCAAATCAAAATTATTTTCCGAAACACTAAGAGAGGTTTCTTCAAGAATCTCTCTACTTATATCACTAAGGTGAAGATTGGCTGCAGAAATTTGAGCTGAACTTGGCCATTCGCTATTTCCTCCTGGCAGATCCCAACAACTTGGTCTAGACAAAGCATTGACACTTCTCTGCAAAAGTAAAACTTCAGGTTCTGAATTATTAAGACGAATAATGGCTACTTTTTGGAGTAATTTAACATTTTCTGTTAATTGATGTTGAAGAGACATATTTTTCATTCTCTCAAGAATGGCTTAAATTGGCAAGTTCAATAAATCATATTAAACTCATTTGAGTTCCACTGGCCTTAGAACTAGTAAAAGAAAAATCTATTGGCGCTTCAATCAAACGATTCCATTTGTTGCGAAACATGATTTTGCCATTCTTCAGTCCATAATCATAGACATCTCTAGTTATTTCCACATCGCGCAAACAATATTTTTCTAAAGCTTCAAAATTTCCAGATTTGAAATAACGGATAGCATCAAGACCATCTCCAGATTTACCAGTTCCCAAAGTTTCTTTTGCAACAGCATCGAGACCAATACGATGGCCAACACTCTTTTTGATACGATCCATCACATCTAAAGTTGGAATACGACTAATATCTGCAGTGTAATAAGGAATAAAAGTTGGCATATCAAAGCCATCAATGTTGAAGCCAACTACCACGTCAGCTCGCTCCAAAAGAGGAAAAAGCTTGGGTAAATCCTTTTCAAAATATGATTGCATTTCTCCTTTTTGGGAGCGATTCTCGCGAACGCAAACTCCTACAAAAGAAATGCCTAGTTTTTCTGGAAAATAACCACCAACATCATCAAAAATTTGTTTAGTTTCAACATCAAGAATGACTTCCAACATAGGAGAACATGCTAAAACAATTTGTAAACAAAGTCTATGATTTCTTTAGACCCATCTGATATCTTGCCTCAATCTGTTGCCAATCTAAAACATTCCAAATAGCTTCTAGATATTCTGGACGACGATTCTGGTATTTAAGATAATAGGCATGTTCCCATACATCAATTCCCATAATTGGATAATGTTTATTTAGAAGTGGAGAGTCTTGATTTGGCAAAGAATAAATAGCTAATTCTTTGTTCTCATCTAAAACTAACCAAGCCCAGCCAGAACCAAATTGCTTCGTGGCTACATCAATCAATTTAGTTCTAAAATCCAAAAATGAAATGAATTTACTAGAAATGGCGGCGGCTAGATCGCCCACTGCCTCTCTTGGTCCATTTGGCGACATAATTTCCCAGAAAATATTATGGTGCTCAAAGCCGCCGCCATGGTTCTTCAAGGCAGCTTGGATATCAGCTGGAGCTTCAGTTTTGACGCGATCTTCAAAATGCCAAAGCAGATCTTCTGCGCTTAATTTGGCCAATTCTGGATAATTAGAAAGAGCAGCGTTAAATTTGTCTAAATAAGTCTGATGATGTTTATCATGATGAACATGCATGGTGAGTCCATCGATGTGAGGCTCGAGAGCTTCATAAGCATAAGTTAATGTTGGGAGTGTATGCATAAATCCTTTTTATGACTTTGTATTTATTATTGTTAGTACAATACATATAGATGATAATCTATATGATAACAAAAATCAAATATATAAAAAATCAATTTGCAACATTTTCTGAAGCGATGCGATTAAGCTCCATCAAACGATCTCTAACTATGGTTGAAATATAATTAGCAATGCCTTCAAGATCTAAGCTTTGATCATCACGGCGATAATCAGATAATTCTTTCCAAAGAACTTGACCTAAACAATAACCTTTAGCTCCATTTTCCATGGCCATGCGAAAATCTGCTTTAAATGTTTCATAATCGTCTTGCTCATCTGCCATCACTAAACAGGGTATGTCTAACTCGCTGATAATAGTTGCCATTGCGAGTGGATCAGACGGATTTTGGATGACTAGGATGTCTGCTAAAGACCTTAATTCTTGAATGGCAATTAGCTGATCGTTCTCAAATAAAAAATCTTTTTTTGGAAACTTTTCATCTTTATCTGATGTAAACTTGCTAGGATCATAAACTTTTAATTTAAGTAAAAAATCGATATTTAGAATTTTGGAATACTCTCTGATTTCTGAAAGCAATTGTTTCTTTTCAATCACTTTAATTTCATGAGGATTGTAATTGAGTTCTAATTTGGCCAAAGCATAATTATTACTAATTTCCTCTAAACTAAAATTAGGAAAAAGCAAAGGCATGCTATCTGGTAAATTTTCTTTATCTTGCTCCAAACGCAATAAAGCTCCAGTTTTTTGATCTTTATTGGTTAAAAGCTTGAAAGTATAAATTGGATCAAAAATGACTCCAGTGACTTCTTTACTTAAAGTGAGTAGCTGACGATTAATTTCATCAAGCAATTCCACATTATCCGACATGGACAGATCTAAACCCAAAGTTTCAGCCAAAGCACGATTATTATCCAATTCAAGAATAGCAAAAAAACCGGCAGAACTTCGTAGATAGGCAGAACGCATGAAATTAGTATAACGGAAATTTACGAAAAACAAAAAAGCTCCAGTTTTTAGACTGGAGCTTTTGAGATTTTAATTTAAAGATTTAGTATCTTCTACCGCCGCCATTACCGCGACCACCGAAGGAAGGGCGTCTTTCGTAACGATCACCGCCACGATCTCCACCTCTGTCACCATCGCGACCACCAAATGAAGGGCGTCCACCACCATAACCGCCTCTGTCACCGCCGCGACCGCGACCATTATCATCGCTTTCGCCACGAGCAGCCTTAGCAGCTTTTTGGGCTTCTTCTTGTTCTTTGGTTAACATGGTTAAAGCAATCTTGCCCTCTGGGTTGTATTCTTTGACACGAACATGAACAGTGTCACCAACCTTGTAAAGATCATTAGCATCTTTGACATATTCGCCTGACATGTTGGAAACATGCACGAGACCTTCACGTCCTGGCAAAAATTCGACAAAAGCGCCGTAACCCTCAACGCGAGTGATAGTGCCGTCAAATTCGTCGTCAACATTGATTTCTCTAGTGATGTCTTCGATCATTTTGATAGCTTTATCGATAGCAGCTTGGTCTGGGGAAGAAACGTTTATAACACCGGTTTTGTTTTCTTTGTTTTCTTCAACGTTCACATCAGCACCTGACTTTTCGATAATGTCTTTGATGACTGAGCCACCTGAACCGATCACTGCACCAATTTTCTCAGCTGGAATAGTGATTTGAGCAACTTTTGGAGCGTAAACGCTTAAAGCTGTTCTTGGCTCGGCGATACATTTGAGCATTTCGCCCATAATGTGTAAACGACCCTCACGAGCTTGACCGAGAGCTTTGACTAAAACTTCTTTTGGAATACCTTTTAATTTGATATCCATTTGAATAGCAGTGATACCTTCTTTGGTACCAGCTACTTTAAAGTCCATATCACCGACGTGATCTTCTAAGCCTTGAATGTCAGAAAGGACGATAAATTTTTCGCCATCAGACATTAAACCCATAGCAATACCTGCGACTGGTTTTTTGATTGGTACACCAGCAGCCATTAAAGCCATGGTAGAACCACAAACTGAAGCCTGAGAAGTTGAGCCATTTGAACTCAAGATTTCACTGACAACGTGAATGGTGTAAGGGAAAGTTTCTTGACTTGGGATCATTGGCATCAAAGCACGTTGTGCAAGGGCACCATGACCGATTTCACGTCTCTTTGGGTAACCGATACGTCCAGCTTCACCGGAAGCATATGGAGGCATATCGTAGTGATGAAAATAGTGATGAGTTTGTTCACCAGCCATATCCTCAACTAATTGTCCAAGAGAAGGATCACCAAGAGTAACAACGGTTAAAGCTTGAGTGGCGCCACGTTTGAACATAGCACTACCATGAACTCTAGGTAGTAAATCGACTTCACACCAGATTGGTCTAATCTCAGTGGTGTTACGGCCATCTGGACGAATACCATCTTCGAGAATCATACGACGAGCTTCAGTCTTCATTAAATCGTGGAAAATACTGTTAAGCATTCCTTCATTTAATTCACTAATTGCGCCTTCGGCTAATTTAGCCTTGTCTTCTTCAATGATTTTAGCGATTAAGTCAGAGAGACCGGTCTTTTCTAGACGACCTTCTTTGTTAACCATTTCATTGATTTCTTTTTTGTAAGTGCTGGCCAAACGATCAATGATGGCTTGTTTAGCAGCGACTTTGGCTGGATCTTCTGGATCAAGTAAAACTACTTTTTCCTTGCCAACTTCAGCGGCAATAGCTTCGATTTGTTCACAAACTTTAGTAGCTTCTTCTTGAGCTCTTAACAAGGCCTCAATCATGACTTCTTCGGCAACCTCATTGGCGCCGGCTTCGACCATAACGATGGAATTCTTGGAAGCAGAGACGATCAGATCAAGATCATTATCTTTGACTTGACTACGAAGTGGATTGATGATGAATTGTTTGTTTTCATCTAAACCAAGACGCATGCCTGCGACTGGACCATCAAAAGGAATGTCGGAGATTTGAAGTGCTAAACCAGCACTCAAAAGAGCCATCATATCTGGTTCATTTTCACCGTCATAAGATAGGACAGTACTAATTACTTGAACTTCATTGGTAAGTCCATCTGGGAAAAGTGGACGCATGGTGCGATCAATGACTCTGGAACGTAAAACCGAGTCATCAGTTGGACGACCATCACGCTTAACCCAACGAGAGCCTTTGATAATTCCACCAGCGAAAAGTTTTTCAACGAATTCAACTGATAATGGGAAATAGCCTAAATTGACTTTTCTACCAAGTGCAACAGTAGTGTGAACGATGGTCTCACCACAAGTGGCGAGGACAGCAGCGCTGACCTGTTCACTAAATTTACCGATTTCTAAATGGATGACTTTATCACCCACTAAAATATCTTTCTTATAAGTATTTCCATACTTTGGATAAGACATATTTGTTTCTTTCTTGCCCTGATCTTTAAAGTCAGAGCGATTTTGGAAATTCGTTGGAGAGCCGAGTATTCTGAAAAGAAGAGAAAAGTTCTCGTCTTTTTGGAATCCTCATGAACTCTCTTTGAGTTTCCTAATTAATATGTGGCTATTATAGCAGAGAAATTAACAGACGTAGAAACTGCCTAGTCTTCCTCGACAGAGCGATCTCCGGGTTGATCTAATTTTCCATCGTCTATTCTTTTGCCTATAACTAGTGGGCAGAGGAAAGAATGGCCGCCATCTTCTTCCAATTGTTCATCTTTTTCAGTTTTAACACCCAAACCAAGCCGTATTTTTTTGCCTAGTTTTTCTTTTTTCAACTTAGAAGGCATACCTTCTTTTTCCAGTAACGCTTCCCAATCTATTTCATCATCATTAATCATACAAATGATTTTACAAAAAAAAGGCAGGTGATTAAACCTGCCTTTTAAATTTCTTTAAAAAAATCTTATTTACTAAGACCTAATTTTCCAATCAATTTACGATATCTATCTTCACTTCTAGAAAGTAAGAAGTTTAACAAACGACGTCTCTTGGAAACTTGCTTTAACAAGCCTTTACGAGAATGATTGTCTTTTTTGTGCAATTTTAAATGTTCAGTTAATTGCTCGACTGAAGCAGTTAAAAGAGCTACTTGTACCTCTGGAGAACCAGTGTCGCCTTCAAAAAGAGCGAAGTCTTTGATGATTGAAGCTTTACCTTGTTTTGCTAATGCCATAATTTCCTTTCGCCTTTAAATTCTTAGTAGCTTAAACCAAGAATCAAAGTAAGCATTAATTAATAAGAAGGGTATTATATTTCAGACCCTGTCTTTTTGCAATCTATCGCAAAAAGCAGTTGGTATGAAAGATGCTTTAGCGAATTTCAAACCCTATGGTATGAAAGATGCTGTGCATAAAACCTACTAGAGAAAAAAGCTAGAAGACTATTCTTCGTCGTCAGTCAGTCCAGCGAGTTTGTCCAAAAGCCATTTGCCATCCTTGCCAGATGAAGTTGATTGACTAGAAGAATCGCTAGAATTACTGCTCAAGACAAATTCTAGAGCATTTTTCTCAGCTTCATTCAGTAGATTATTAGTAAATTGCTTGAGATCGGTTAGATTATTAATATTTTCTATATCTCTACTCTCTAAGACCATTTTATCTAAATTAGCACCAGCTTCTTCCAAATATTCAGACATCTCAGCTGCATCTTCTGGAGCGACATCAGAATAATCATCTTGATCAAGTAAACTAAAGAAATGATTTAGCTTCTCTTCTGGAGCAGAAGAATGTCTAAGAACTTCTTTTAGTAAAGATAGAAACGAGCCGGAATCTTGATTGTTCATAATTTTTCCTAAAAATATTTTTATACTACGTTAACGTTTTCAACCTTATCAGCCTTCATGATGTCGGTAAATGCTCTAGCTTTACCAGGAATTAAATTCCAAGAACTTCTAAGTGCAATTAGAACAGGAGAAGCAGCTAAAGCGCCAGTAAGGAATGTTTTCACCACCGGTGCATTATTTTGAGCAAGCTCAGCACTGCCTAAATTCAGACGGCTAAAGAACACTCCAACTTCTTTCCAAGCAACATCCCAATTACCACCAACTTCTGCAGTTGGCAGACCAGCTTCTTTGGCAATTTTAGCAATTTCAACAAGACCATCTTTCATCTTGGCCAATTGATCAACTGCTTTACCAAGTGAAGCTCCGGCTGATTCAACCCAACTTCCAGAAATGGCATCTAGTCCCATAGCAGCGGTTGCTGCTACAGCTATAGCTGCAGCTCCAGCGCCCATAGCGAAGACATCTCTCCACATTTTATCGAGCTTAGCTCTTTCAGAAATTTGTTTAATTTCAGCTCCAGTAAAGTTTCTCTGAGCTTCTCTTAAAGAAATTAAGGTAGCTTCCTGAATAGCTAAATTAGCTCTCTCAGCGCCAGCAGCGACTTGTGCCAATTTTTCTTTTAAGTATTCAACACCAACAGAAGCTTCTTGACGTCTAACGGTTGTAGCTTGCGAAACTTCTTCCACAGACTGTCTTTTACTTCCAATAGTTAGACTTCTCCAAGCTTGACTCTTTTTGGCTAAAGCGGTTTCTGGACCAACAGCTTTTCTCATACCTTCAGCCATTCTGCTAAAGATATTTCTATTTACATGTTCATTCATAGAATCTTTGCCCATGTATTCTTCTGGAATACCTGCTTCTTCAACTTTAGCATCAAACCAGGCAGTTTCTGTACCCCATGCTTTTTGGGCAAATTCTCCAGTTCTTCCTTCTTTAGCTAATTCAGTAGTAGCACTACTAAGAGCTCCGGTGCCATCTAATAATTTTTTGGCTCTGTCTTTTAGTTCTTTAAGGAGTTTGCCGGCATTCTCACGGAACATGATACCGCCAGTCGCAGCATCTAAACCTGCTTCAGCTAGTTCAACTGGAGAAAGAATAGCAGATAAAGCTAAACCTTTTCCTTCTGTTATTGAAACAGTGTCTGTAGCTCTAGCAACCATCATGGCAGCTCTAGTCAAAGATGCTTCAGCACCACGCAGAACTGCTGCTGCTTTAGCAACTTCCTTTGGATCGGTTTCTTCTTCAGAACCACTAAGCAAAGTCATTAAATTCTCAACTGCCATTTCTCTAGCAACAGCAGCGGAACTTAGATCTTCTAGAGCACTTCCAGCTATCATGCCTTCCATGTTGTCTACAATAAAACCGACTTCTTTGCCGATGTCTTCTCCTAAAGTCAGAACTCCTTTGCCAAGAGTGTGTCCCATTGGGACTGTTAATTTCTTAAACCATTCTGGCAATACAATATCCACATCAACTGCAAGACCAGTTAATAATTTCTGCCAATTTTCAGCATTTTCGAAACTAAAGCCAAGATACTTGTCTTGAGATTTTGTATATTGCTCTAAAGCTATGTCTTGTTTTTGTTGGAAAAAGTCTTGGAAATACTTAGCCTGAACACCTCTGTCTGCCTTTACAAAAACTCCAGCTTCATTGGTAAATTTCTTTAATTCTTCACCAGCCTCCAAAGCGTGAGCCTCATCTGCATTTAACGGTTGAGTCACACTATCACCTGCGAGATCAGCCATAAGTTTTTTTCTTATGTCTCCTAACTCATTGGTGCTTAAAACTCCATTTCTCCACATTTCTAGAATCTGGCTAGTATCTCCAGAGGTAAGAATTTTTGCTCTTAACTCGACTGACAGATTAGTCTCATAAGACTCATCATTCTTATCAGAACTAGAGAACATCTCGACAAATCTTCTAGGCACTGCACCAGGAAAACGACTAATTACGGACAAAAATTTATGAACAGGACCACCGGCCATAGATGTGAAACGATATTTATCTGGGTCAGTAGAAGATTTAACACGATCAGCTCTAGATCTAAATTTATTAGCTTTATCCAAAAGATCTTGACTTTTGTGCAATGATTTTAAATTAGTCCAAGCTTCTCTTTTTGCTAGATTTGCCTGTTCGATAAAACCACGAATAGCTTTTCTGTCTTCTTCACTACCACTTAAGAAGTTGTCCCATAGCTCATTAATTTCGGCTTCCATCTCTTTTGAGCCCTTGGCCTCTTTCTTTATTTCCATTAAACCTAGAACCATTTCTTTTAAGCTAGCCATACCACCTGACATAAAATCAGCTTGTGCTTCTTGGCCTTTGCCAGTCATTTCACGATCAGCAACAGCTTTAAAAGCTTCTTTGGCGCCTTTTTTCTTTAAAAATTTGGCAAATGTTTGCAATTCTTTACTATCTTGAGTTAAACCGAGTTCAGTAGCCCAAAAAGCTATAGAGTCTTCCATATCACCAACAACACCAACTTTTTCAGACTTACCAAATCTACCAAGACCAAAAGCACGCTCATTGCTTGCAACGAAACCTTTTAGCAAGCTATCTGGCTTAGCCTTTTGAATAGAAGGATTAACTAATTCTGCTTCTGGTTGTTGTGGAACTGGTGTTTCTGACATAAATTTCTTTCCAAATAAAAAAGTACTTGTTTTCATTAAAAAACAATTCTTAAGTCAAGTCAAATGACAGAAACACAAATATATCTGTTTGTTATACTTTGTTATGGAAAATTTTGAAAACTGCTATAAAAAAGGAAGAGCTTAACTCTCTTTTTTATAAGCAACAATTATGTCGCCAACTTTGAAATCTAGTTTTTTGTTTTTGAAGGTTAAACCACCTTCATTTTTTGGACCAATACGATCAATGTCTTCCTTACCGTGCTTCATAATACGAAGAACTGGATTGGCAATGATATCTTCACCACGCTTCAAATGAAGTAAATCTGATTTTTTTAATTCGCCAGTTTTAACTCTCACTCCAGCGATCGTCTCACCCTTCATTTCAAAAATCTGTAGGATTTCAGCTTCACCAGTAACGATTTCGTCAAAAGTAGAATCCATAAGCTTAAGCATACTTTGCTGGAGATCTTCGATGAGGTGATAAATAATGTTGTATTCTTTGATTTTGACGCCCATGTTTTTGGCAATTTTTTTCTGAGTGTTATTAACTTTGACATTGAAAGCAATTAAAAGAATCTTGCCATCGCGAGCAATTTCCATATCTTGTTCAGTCACCTGACCAACACCGCAGGCAATCACTTCGACAGTATCTTTATCTAAACTTTGCAAAATGGCTTCGAGAGTTCCTTTAACATCAGCTTTTATGACCAGCTTAATTTTCTCTTTATCACCAAGCATAAAATCTAAATCCATCTTTTCCCAATTGATCTCATCGCTTAAATGAAAAGATTTTTCTAATTCACCAGTTTTGCTAAATTCTGCTGTTAAATCTTGATCGTAACTGGCATTAGCATCACGAATGACACTACCAACTTCTGGAACATCATCTAGACCAATAATTTCAGCTGGTTCACCTGGAAGAACTTTTTCGAGAGCCTTGCCTTGTTCGTTTTCTAATAAACGAACTCTGCCAGCAATCTCATCAACAATTAAATCCTGACGAACCTGTAGCGTTCCGGAGCGCACGATAACACGAGCAACTGGACCTTTGTTCTTTTCTTTGGTGGATTCGATAACCACAGCTTCAAGAGGAGCACTTGGATCAGTTTTTAATTCAAGAAGATCAGCCATCACGACGATGGTTTCTAATAATTTATCAATATTAAGTCCTGATTTGGCAGAAATTTCTACTGCTTCTATGTCACCGCCATATTCTTGGATTAGAACACCAGCTTCAGCTAATTGGCTTTTGACTACTTCAAGATGTAAATCTGGCAAATCAATTTTATTAATAGCGACAATGAAAGGCACTTTGCTTTCTTTAATAAAACGAATAGATTCGAGAGTCTGAGGTTTGACACCATCATTGGCGGCCACTACTAAAATTACTAAATCAGTAACTTGAGCACCACGTTCACGCATTTTATTAAAAGCAGCATGTCCTGGAGTATCAATAAAAGTTACTTTTTGACCTTGAAAATCGATCTGGTAAGCACCGATATGTTGCGTAATTCCACCTGCTTCACGAGCAGTAAGGTTTGAATGACGAATGAAATCTAAGAGCGAAGTCTTGCCGTGATCGACATGACCCATGATAGTGATGATTGGCGCTCTTTTTTGCAACATAATTTATATAATTTAATCTTTCAATTAAAATTCGCGTTTACTTTCGATTAATAAATATTCGTCAGCCTTAGCTAATAAAATCTTTTGATCAGCTTCAACTATTTCATTCATATTAATCCATTTGTCTCTGAAACGCACTAAGTCAGCTAGAGTGGTTAGTTTGTGTTGAATCAAAACTTCTCTGGTAGCATCTTGTAAACCAAAAGTATCAATTTCGTAGTCTTCTTTGCCGGTCACAGCTGATTGAACTAAACCAGAAGCGGACTTGACAGTGATTTGATAACCAGTTAGCTTGGCAGCTAAACGGACATTTTGTCCACCGCGACCAATGACTAAGGAAAGCTGATCATCTGGAGCAGTTACGACAACGACTCTGATTCTGTCATCAATTTCAATTTTTAAACCTTCAGCAGGAGCCAAAGCAGCTTGAAGCAATAAACGAGCATCAGCAGAAAAAGGAATAATATCCACTTTTTCGTTGTTTAATTCTTCAATGACTTTTTGGACACGAACACCACGCTGACCAACGCATGAACCAACTGGATCGACACCTTCTTGGGTGGATTTAACAGTTAATTTGGTACGAACACCGGCTTCACGAGCAATACCAACAATTTCGACAGCTCCTGAGGAAACTTCTGGAACTTCACGCTCAAAAAGTTTACTGACTAATTCGGCTGAAGCGCGAGTAACAATGATTTGCTCACCACGAACAGTTTCACTAATTTCTTTGATAAGAACAGCTAAACGCTGATTGAGACGATAAAATTCGCCGCGCATCTGTTCTTCTGGTGGCATAAAAGCTTGACCACGACCGATATCCAAGATAACGGAGCGACCTTGCATACGAAGCACTTGGCCAGTGACAACTTCACCAATACGATCTCTGTAAGCAGAGATGATAGTGTCGCGCTCACTTCTTCTAATTCTTTGCAAAATAACTTGCTTGGCAGTTTGAGCAGCAATACGACCAAAGCCAGCTGGAGTAACATCTTCAGCTTTCTTTTCATTCCATTCCAAGACTTCCATGGTCTCTTCATCTTGTTTGGTGATTGGAGCTTTTAAGATTTGAGCAGAACCATTACTCTCATCAAGTTTGACATAATAATGAAAAGTTTCATCAAGATCACCGATTTGTTTACGGTAAGCAGAAACTAAAGCCTGACGAATAGCTTCATAAATATCTGCTGGTTCGATTTTACGCTCGGTGGCAATTTGAGTAATTGCAGCGGCAAATTCAGTTCTAACTAAATTGGCATTCTGTACTGTGGACATAATATTTTGCGAATTTGTTTTTCTCCTCAGAGATCACTTGAATAAATACATTTTTTCAGGTGATCTAATGTATCGAAAAATAGATTCGCTCCTTTCTATATTTTTATTTTCAAATTTTTAATTAATCTTATGTATTTTAAAATAAGTCCGTTGAACGAGCTGACAAATAAACATAAATAAGCAATATGTTTATAAACAGCGAGTTCACCGAGCAAAATAAAGATTGTTAACTTAAAGAAGCAAACAATTTTAGTGTAGCGTGACTTATTTTAAAGTACTTAAGATGATCGCTTATAAAAAAAGGACTTGTCTTTCAACAGTCCTCCCTCAACAAAACAACTTCCTACATTATAGCAGATTAAGAAAAAATGTCATCTAAGACAAAATGATAAATTGCAGAAAAGTTCAAAAGTTTGGGAGAATGATTGTCCCAGTGCAAAGAATATATGGGTTTAGAATCTATAAGATCTTCAACTAAATGAATATGATCAAATCTAATTCCGCGATTGTGTCTACCTTTAGTGCGAAATTCAAACAATCTTTTGAAAAAATTTTTATTTAAAAGTTTTTTGTATTCACTAGAAAAATAACCTTCATTAGTCCAGTCAAAAAGCACTTCTACATTTGCAACTTTTCTATTTTTTTTGATTCTGTGCTCAGCATAAGACAAGCAAAGCGCTTTTTTCATTTCGTCAGTCGAATGTTTCCAAAAATCTTCCATTAATTTGCTATTTTTTATTTTAGCTTTAATTATTTTTTCAGTTTTGAGATAGATTTTTTCAAGTTCAGAATTAGAAAATAAAAAATCAGTAGATCGAAGAGTTTTAGTTTTACTGTTAAATATGGAAACTTTATACCCAGACTTATTCTTCAAATAATAATGTCTTGCATGGACATAGCTCATTTAAGACTTTCTTTTTCTTTCCATATCAAGCTTCCAAAGCTTTTTCTGAGAGCTAAAAACTAGCATAAAAAAGACAATACAACTGAATGCAAGCATTCCTTGCATCGAAATAACAATATATTCTTTAGCAATAAATGGTAGTAAAAAGTTTAATAAAAATACACCAAGTCTGATTTCAGTTGGACCAAAACCATAATATCCAGAAGTATTAAATTCTCCTTTTGCTACACACATTAAAAATTCATGAACAAAAAAACCAGATACGCTGAGCGCAGATAAAATAAAAAATTCACTAGGCAACTGATATGCAATTACATAGGCCGCCACTAAAGCCATGGCGAATAAATAATCGCAGAAATGATCCATGTAAAAACCCCACAAAACTAGACCGGTGTTGCGATATCTTCCAACTGCTCCATCAAGAATATCGGTTATATATTGAAGAAGAATAAATGGAGAAATTAAAAGAATCCACCAAATTGAAATTCTAGAAAGATAACCAACAATTATTACGCCTATTCCAAATAAAATTGTAAGCAAAGTTAAATGATAAGTTTCTAACCAGCTCGGAACGAGAGGTACCCATTGATTGACTACTTTTTGTTGAAAAGGTTCAAGAAAAGAAGTTAATTTCCTCTTTCTTCCACTTATCATCGATGTCTTCATTTTTGCATTCTCGCTTGTTTATTAATAATTAGTTACTATAAAGCATAGATTCTAAAAATTCATCAAGAAACCAAAAAAAATTAAACAATAATTTACTCAACTTCTCTTAGCTCTTCTATCGCCTTTTTTTGTTCTCTGTTTAATTTTTCTGGAATATCAACAATTAAGCGGACATACATGTCACCTTTACTGCGACTTTGAAGATGTTTAATTCCTTCACCACGTAAACGAATTAATGAGTGAGAAGGTGTGCCTGGTCTAATTTTTAGTTTTAACTTGCCACTTAAGGTTTCTACTTCGATCTGCCCTCCAAGAGCAGCCATACTGAAATGAATCTTCTCATCAATAAAAACATCATAGCCATCTCGCTTAAAACGAGGATGATTAGAAACACTCATTGAAATATCAAAGTCTTCAAAACGAATTCTAGTGCCATCATTGGCGCCAGCTGGCACTTTAATTTTTTGTCTCTTGCCATCAATATCAACTGTTTTTTCTACACCGTTAACAGCTTCCATAAAATCAATTTCTAAGGAGTAGTGTGGGCGGCGGCGTCTGGCTCCGCCAGAAAAGCCGCCGCTAAAAAACTGTTCAAAAATTTCAAATGGATCACCAAAGTCTATATTTTCACCTCCACCAGAACTTGAGTAAGAAGACCAATTAAATCCACCTGCTTGGCCACCACCAAAACCTCCAAATGGACCTTGGCCGCCGCCCATTCCCGAGGAAGGATCAAAAGCAGCGTGACCAAATTGATCATAAGTCTGCTTTTTCTTAGCGTCAGAAAGAATTTGATAAGCTTCGTTAATTTC
>CAJBWJ010000079.1 GCA_903959355.1 uncultured bacterium | reverse complement strand
TGATGGATTGAATACATGTTTAGATAAGTATTTTCATCAAAACTTGCATCATATTTTTTAATGATAGGAATAATCTCTTTATGCCAAAAAGGCCAATCTACAATCAACTTGGCTAAAGTCTCATCAAAATCAAAAATGACATGTTTGTATAGCTTAAAGTTCATAGTCATATATGCTACCATAAATTGAAAGGTCTTAGATTTATGAAAAAATCAATGGACGTCTTAATTTGGGCAGTTTTACTTTTTTTAATTACTCCTAGTGGCATGGCTTTGGCTTCATGGAATGCAGTGCCAGGAGATTTTACTTATGCTTGGAAGTTGTCTCTAGAAAAAGTCTTGTTAATGGTTATGAGTCCTTCAGATAAATTACGTTCTTCCACGCAGATTAAAATTGCCGAAAGACGTTTTGGTGAAGTTGAACAAGTCATGAGCAGTGAATATGCTGTGGAAGGTCTAGATAATTTAAATAAACAGCTAGCAGTGACTTCTTCAGATATTCAAAAAATCAACAAAGCTGCATCACGTAGCGAAGAAGCCACCCAATACATTGCTTCTTTGAAAAAAATGTCAGCTTCCCTAGATGAGCAAAAATCCAAAGCTCAAACAGGACAAATTGCCATGGTGGCACAAAAAAGTAGCAGCACTGGCACTTCGAGAGTTGCTAACAGCAACACCGGCAGTAACACCGGCAGCGTTAGGCCTTCTGGTAATAATGGCAATAAAACGCCAAATACCTACAATATATATAATATTTACAACAACAAACCTTCTGGTAATGCAGTTGTAACTAGACCTCCAGAACAAATAAATAATACAAATCCAGCTAATTCTAACAACAATAACGTAGGCAACAACCAAGTGCCAGAGGTGAATAATGATGATTCAGTATCTACCGCAGAAAATACTGTGGAGGTGGTGAATGCAATTGAAGAAACTCAAAATAATATTGATGAAGTTATTGAAAACTTAGAGGCTCAGCAGGCTAAAGAAGCTGTCGAAGCAGAGCAAGTTCAGAATGCTCAGCCAGCTCAGGATTCTCAAGATGCTCAGCAAAATCAGCAGACCCAGCAAATCCAACAAGTAAAAAAAGCTCAGGAAGAAGAAGAAAAGAAAAAAGAAAATAATATTGAAGAAGTTAAAAAAGTTGAAGAAGCTGTTAAAAAAGCTAAAAGTGAAGAAGAATCTAATAATCAAAACAACGAGAATAGTAATAATAATGTAAAGTTTACGTTGTTGTAATTTTTAAAAATAAAAGAAAATTTTGCCACGTCGATCCTTTTACGGATTGATGTGTGCTGGGGCGTTTTTACTTAAGGACCATTGCTGGATTTACACATGATGGGTGTGCAAATTGCTCTCCTCAGAGCTCCTTATCCACGATCTTGCAGTGGACCCCTTGAATAATATTATTGCGCTTGCGGTTTATGAGCAATTAGCCTGAAGATAATCACGTAGCAAGGTATTCCCAGTACTACGCCGATCAGAAAGATCGGATTGATTATCAAAGCTAAAACTGCTCCACCTATTAGGCTAATGAAAAAGCCGGGTTCAAGGGAAATTAACCCATAGGTGCCCGTAATTTTTGCGTACAATGAAGGTATAGACAGCGCCACACAGGCCTGCACGACACCCCAAAGTATGCAGATGATAATGATATTCAGCATCGTGTTTTCTCCTTTCTGGTTTTCAGCTCATTCTCGTTTATCCCGAGCTGGATTTTTTGCTTTTTTTGCTGTATCAAAAATCTTCTGTTCTCCAATGCCATCACATCAGAGAAGATTTTTGTCAGCACGAGAATCCTTGGGGGAAAAACCATAACTATATTTTATAATCATGGTTTTTCCCCCAACTTAAGCATTCAGAAAAAAGAATTTCGACGTGGCTTAGATTGTTTGATGATATGTCTAATTTAAAGATGCATTATCTTTAATTTGCTCATATCATCAGATGTGAAAGAACTCAAATATTCTAACAGACATCCCATAATATGTCAATATGAGACTAATAATTAAGATACAAAAAAGCACGGACTTTGCCGTGCTCTTTTATATATTTGTGACCCCATGGGGAATCGGACCCCAGTTACCGGGATGAAAACCCGATGTCCTAACCACTAGACGATGGGGCCGTCTAGAATTCTAGATTTAACTAGAACCTTTAATCTCAAATGTTAAGTCCAGCTGATATTTTCGAAATGGTCAAACCTTGGTTTGTCCAAATTACCAGTGATGGATATGATATCAAATCTATAGCTTTTTTTAAACTGCTTTTTTCTTAAGTAACTATTGGCCACTCTGACCATGCTATTGAGCTTGCGTTGGTCCACAGATTGGCTGCCTTCGCCATGCTCAGTTCTTTCTCGATACTTAATTTCGACAAAGACAATTTCATCATATCTTTGATCGAGAACGATCAAATCAACT
The DNA here is from genome assembly GCA_903959355.1 of uncultured bacterium. Lineage (GTDB taxonomy): Bacteria > Patescibacteriota > Microgenomatia > UBA1400 > PJMF01 > UBA1364. The sequence continues at coordinate 9,987 of CAJBWJ010000079.1, read as the reverse complement.
TCCGAGTTAGCTGCTCTAATATTTTTATCCAAAAGCGCATAACCTTTATTTTCAAGAAAGGTTAGGGCAATTTTTTCTGCTTGAATTCCTTTGGAAAAATTAGGCAATTTTCTTTGCTTGAGCGAAAAGACTTTTTTCTTTAACTCTACTGGCGGCTTTACCGACTTTATCACGTAGGTAATATAGCTTACTTCTCTTCACTTCACCACGACGTTTAACTTCGATTTTTTTGATACTAGGTATCATCAAAGGGAAGATCTTCTCTACACCAATACTGCCAGAGGCAATTTTGCGGACGGTGAAGGTTTTGTTGACTTCACGATTTTTGACAGCAATAACAATGCCTTCAAAAACTTGAACTCTAGTTTTTTTGCCTTCATTAATTTCTTGGTGAACACGCACGGTGTCGCCAATATTAATTTCTTGATCGTTGTATTTAAAATTCTGTGCCATAACAAGCGAGTATTGTACCAAAGGAAATCAGAAAAGTACAATACCTTCTTTCTCTATTTAATTTCTACTTCTTTTTGGCTTTTTCTGCCCAAATTGCTCTTAGATACTCAATGAAAATTGGATGAGGTTTAAGAGGTGCTGATTTATATTCTGGATGAGCTTGAGTTGCTAAAAAGAAAGGATGGGTTTTTCTTGGTAATTCAATCATTTCGACAAAGAAATCATCAGGGCTGGTGCCGGAAATGACAAAACCCTTGTCTTCCAAAGCCTTACGATATTCATTATTGAATTCAAAGCGGTGACGATGACGCTCAGAAATTAGATTTTTTTTGGCTTCTTTGAAAGCAGCGTGCTTGGTATAGATTTCGTGAGCCAGAGTTCCAGGTTTCAAAATACAGTCATAGGCACCTAGTCTCATACTAGCGCCATCACCCTTGATCTTCTGATATTTAGCTTCAAAAGGAATCGAGTGAATAATCTGGTGTTCGGCATTTTTATTGACTTCTTCAGTATTGGAATCTTTAAGTCCTGCAACATTACGAGCAAATTCAACGGAAGCTAGTTGCATGCCATAACAAAGTCCAAGATAAGGGATTTTGTTTTCACGAGCAAAGCGAATGGCTTCAATTTTGCCCTCCACTCCTCTAGCGCCCCAACCGATTGGGACAATGATGCCATCCAGTCCCTTGAGACTAGCGACGGCGGCTGCGTCTTTTTTCTCAAGACTCTCGGCGTTAATAAAAACAATTTCGACTTCAATTTTTTCATGCCAGGAAGAATGACTAATAGACTCTAAGAGCGAAGTGTAGGAGTCCTTCAGTTCATAATCACCAGTTGCAATGTACTTAGCAATAATGCCGATTTTGACCTTGTTCTCTTTCTTAGAGTAGATGTTTTCTACCATGGCTTTCCAGTCAGTTATTAAAATCTTTCTGGATTTAAGACCGAGCTTGGTTAGGACTTTTTGGCTAAAATTCTGGCGATTAAAAATGATTGGAATTTCGTAGATAGATTTGCAGTCAGGATTAGAAATAATATCCTCTTTATTCATGGTGCAGAAATAGGCGACTTTTTCTTTGCGCTTGTCATCAATTTCTAATTCACCACGACCAACGATGAAGTCTGGCTGAATACCCATGGAATTGAGAGCTTTGACAGATAATTGAGTAGGTTTGGACTTTAATTCATTAATGTGAGAAGGAGCTGGGAAGTAAGTCACATGAAGCAAAATAACATCTTTAGGTAGAGTCATTTTCATGATTCTATAAGCTTCGTAATAGACAATATTCTGATATTCGCCAGCAGTGCCGCCGAGTTCAATTAAGACAACGTCATAATCCATAGAAGCTTCTCTGATGCGACGAATAACTTCTTCTGGAACATAAGGAATAGCATCAACTGTAGCGCCACCATATTCAAGATTCTTGGTGCGTTCAATAACAGTACTATAGATCTGGCCCATGGTGGTAAAATTTTTGAAACCGACTTCTCTACCCAAAAATCTTTCGTAAGAACCCAGATCGAGATCAGCTTCTAAACCATCTTCACAAAGAAAAACATCACCATGCTCAACTGGATTGATATTACCGGAATCCAAATTGAGATAATTTTCGCATTTAATATTGGTAACATTGTAGCCTTGCTCTTTAAGCAGTACACCCAAAGATGCGGCTGTAACGCCCTTTCCAAGTCCAGAAAGAACACCTCCGGAGACGAAGATATACTTGGTCGATTTGCTACCTTTTGTTGTTTGTTTGAGGAATCCGCGTATGTCTATCATTACGGGATTTTATTCTAAGCGAGGGTTTCGGTTTTTGATAGTGGTAATTTCAATTCGCAACTTTGTTCACATGAATTAAGTCACGCTACACTAAAATTTCTTGCTTAATTAAAATTAACAATCTTCTTTTCGCTCAGTGAAGTCGCTGTTTCGATACATTAATCTTTAAATCTGGCTATTAATCAGCTCCTTCAATGGACTTTCTTCAGAGGACAAAGCTGCGAATTGATGATTTAATCAATATTAGGTATTTATTTTAACAAAATATGAAAACTTCTCTAAAAAAGATTTACACCAAAACTGGCGATCAGGGAAAAACAGCTTTAATTAGTGGCGAAAGATTGCCAAAAAACAGCCTGGTTTTTGAAGTTTTGGGTACTTTGGATGAATTTAATGCCAGTTTGGGTTTGGTGGTTTTAAAATTTAAAAAAGTGGCCAAAACAGACATTTTTTTACAGGAACAAGCTCTATTAATTGATTTGCAAAACGAACTTTTTAAGCTTGGTGCCGAAATTGCTGCTTCTCCAAGAGTAAAACTTGCCGATGACTTCGTCGAAAAATTAGAAAAAGAAATTGATTTTCTCCAAAATGATCTGGGTGATAACTGGAGATATAAGTTTGTTTTGCCTGGTGGTTCGGAACTGAGTGCTTTTCTCGATCTATCTCGAACTATCTGTCGCCGTCTTGAGCGCCGTATCGTCACACTAGACAATGAAAGAGATATCCGCGAAGTGGTTTTACAATTCGTCAACAGAATTTCAGATTATCTTTATGCTCTTAGAACTTGGGTAAATAAAGAACTGAAAACAGAAGAAATTGAATTCAAATCTTAAAAGCAATTAATTCTCAAAGTCTAATATCTAAACTTGCGAATCAATCCCACTACTCTGCCTTGAATTTGGACATTGGTAGCATAGATTGGACTCATGCTAGAGTTAGCTGGTTCCAAGCGAATACGAGTCACTTCTTTATAAAATCTCTTCAAAGTAGCTAGACCATTGTCTAGTAAAGCAACAACAATATCGCCGTTACTGACTTCTGGAGTCTCTTCGATGACGACATAATCACCATCGTCGATGTGATCTTCAATCATGGATTTGCCACGAACTTGAAGAACATAAGCACGCTTCTTGCCAGTGATCATTTCTGGGGAAACTTTGAAGCTAGCATTTGGATCAGTGTGAGGCTCGATTGGAGATCCAGCAGCGATGAAACCTAAGAAAGGTAAATCGACACTATCGGTAATATTTAAGAAAGTACGATCAACTAGCTCGATACCACGAACGGCACCTTCGTGTTTACGGATAACTTTTTTACGCTCTAGAGCTTGTAAATGTTCGTGAACAGTAGCGAGAGAAGAAACGCCAATGGATTCAGCAATTTCTTTGAGAGTTGGAGAATAGCCATTTTTTTGAACGTATTGTGCAATAAAGTCGACAATTTGACGCTGTCTTTTGTATAAAGTGACTGCCATAGCTTATCCTTTTTCTCGTTAGAAGTAATAAATAAAATAACGAAGATTAACCATAAAATAAACGAAAAAAAGGCAAAGGTCAACGGGTAATTTTCGGTTTTAATTGATTAGCTCAAGCTGGTTGTGCAGCTGCCTGAGTTTCTCTGTAAATTTCTAGGAGACGATTGTATTTAGCAATGCGTTCTCCTCTGTTGAGAGGGCCGAATTTGACATAGTTGGCACCAACGGCGACTGCTAGGTCAACGATGAGTGTTTCGTTGGTTTCACCGCTACTGTGCGAGATGATTAAATCTAAACCAGAATCTTTGACAAGCTTAATACTTTCCATGGTTTCACTAATGGTGCCTAGTTGTTTTGGCTTAATGACGACGGCATTAAAATCTTTATTTTTAATACCTTTATCAATCAAAGAAGCTCTGGAAGAAACACTGTTACAAGCGGCAATAGTGGTAGTTTTACCAATTTCTCTCACCAACTCCTCCCATTTATTGGTTTCACTGTCGACAAAAGGATCTTCGATATAAATCAATTTGTAATTCTCTCTCATTTTTTTATACAAATTAATTAGATCGTTAGCATTCATGCCTTCGTTGTTATCTCTAATGCGATATTTGCCTGCCTCATAAATATCATAGGCAGCGACATTGAGACCAAAGAAAAGATCCTGAGCGAAATTGTAAGGACTTTGTCTAATCGCTTCGATCAAAAGCTCGAAAGCATCGGTGTTTTTGTAAAGATTTGGACTATAACCACCAGTAATGCCAACCGAATGAATGGCGCCCTTACTGATCAATAAATCTTCTAATTTTTGCTTGAGGACAACACCCATTTCGATGGCTTTGTCGACTGACATGTGACTGGCCGGAATAATAAAAAATTCACGGAAATCCAAATTTCTGCCGCCATGCACTCCTCCATCCAGGGCTGTGATAATACAGTTTGGCATGCTAATTTCAGTCACGAGCTGATATTTTTTCTGAATGTATTGGTATAAAGGCAAGCCGACACTTAGTGCGCCAGCCTTCAGCACTGCTTGAGAAATTGCCAAAATAGCGTTAGCACCAAGCTTTTTTTTCTTGGCTGTTCCGTCCATGTCGATCAATAATTGATCAATCTCTCTTTGCTTAAGAACTTCTTTTCCGACAAGTTTAGGAGCGATAATTTGATTGATATTATCAATCGCTTTTCGAACACCTAAACCACCCATTCTCAAATCAGCATCTCTTAGCTCTAGAGAATCGTTATCGCCTTTGGAAATAGCTGTCGGAACACTGGTGATGGTGGAAAAACCATTGTCGAGCCACAGAACAAGCTCAATCGTGGGCCAACCACGACCATCAAGAATTTCTCGTGCTTGCAAAGCATAGATTAGGGCCATAGTTAAAGTATAAAGAATTGCCTCTTACTTTTCTAGCTCTGCTTTGAACCAATCAACCATTGGAATTGGACAAGGATTCATGCCTTCCAGGTAAGCTAGATAAAGATTGGTGAAAGTATTGAGTGTGATTAACTCAAAAACTTGCATCAACTTGGTTTCAGAAACGAGCTGGATTTCAAGCATTTCGAGACCGGCTTTTTCAACGGCTTTCTCAGTTAAAGAAATTCTTTTTTGAATTTCACTTCTGTATAAATTTGATTGGAAAAAGACAAAGAAATGATTGAGGGCATTACTTTTTGGAAAAGTCAGACCTTCCATAAGGTGATGATTAATTTCTGGAATGATTTTGTAATCAGCAAACATTTTGGAATTTTCATTGAGCTGATTGGCACCAATATGGAGTGCTCCTTCAGTAAAAGAGGCGCCCACTAAAATTGGTCTTCTTTCCAAGAACATGAAAGCCAGGATTTTGGCTTGATTTTTGTCTTGTGGAATTTCAATTAGACAATTTTGGCTGGTTTTCTCGATAGCAAAAATTACTTGATTGAAATCTTCTTCATCAAATTTAATTAAGCCAAGCTTACTTAGCATCATTAAAATAGCCATGATGTTGTAAGCGGTAGCCATACGAGGTTGATTGGAAGGATTAAACTTTGGGTTGATGATGTAGCTTGGATAATTTTTTTCCTTAGCGAGCATAGCGAGCTTACCACCAGAGGCAATGACGGCGATCATTGCTCCGCGCTCTTCGGCTTGCTTGGCGCAGCTGAGGGTTTCTTCAGTACTGCCGGAATAGCTAGAAAGAATAACTAAAGTGTTTTCGCCAACATATTTTGGCAGGTCATAATCTTTGCAAATTTCCATGGAAACTGGCAATTCTTCTTTGTAGAGATGACGAACTAAATCTGCCCCAAGAGCGGAACCGCCCATGCCAGCCACAACGATGTTTTGGACATTTTTGTAAGCACTGACGTCGATTTGATCTCTCTCTTCCCAAACCTGTCTGACTTGGTCAGCAATACTCTCCGCCGAAGCGAGAGCGCCATCAGGATCAATTTCTTTAATTTTTATGCGGTCGTCCAAAATTGCAGTTAGAGACATAAAACCTTTCTTTATTTTTTTAATTAAAACTAGTCTAAGGCGTGAGTATTAGTGCCTTTTTGTAAATTAATTTCTGAATATTTGCTAAGAATTCCTTTGATAGTGAACTTGAGAGCGTCATAACCCGCCTGAGTCTTGGCTTCAAACTTGACGGTGGCATATGGGCCATTTTGTGAAGCACGAATGATGGCCATTTGATCTGGCATATCCATTCTGATGCCATCAATATCGATGTATTCTGCATCTGGCCAGTTCTTCTTAAATTCAGCAGTAATAACATCAGCGATGAATTTAAATTTGATCTCGTCAGCCAGTCCAAATTTAATCTCTGGACTACTAATATATTTTGGTAATTTCTCCACTAGTTGACTCAAAGTCTGGTTTTTTCTCTCGAGATAAGACAAGAGACGCAAACAAGCATAAGCTCCATCATCATGACCAAAGAAATTATCCATAAAGAAAATGTGGCCAGAAAGTTCGCCGCCAAAAGGAGAACGAGCTTCTTTAACTTTAGCCTTGATGAAAGAATGGCCAGTTAGCCACATGACTGGTTTGCCGCCAGCAGCGACGATGCTTTCAGTGACTTGTCTGGAACAAAGAGTGTTATAAACGATTGGTGAGCCTGGCATGGTTTCAAGGACATCCTTGGCAAACAAAGCGACAATCACATCCATCCAAAGGATTTGACCTTTGTCATCGACGACCGACATACGGTCGCCATCAGCATCAAAAGCAAAACCAAGATCAGCACCAGCTGCCTTAACTCCCTCAGCTAAACGCTCGAGGACTTTACTCTCAGTTGGATCTGGATCGCCCAGTGGATAATTGCTATCTAGGCTTGTATTTTGTTCAATGACGGTACAGCCAGCTTGACGGAAAATCTCTGGATAGAACATACCGCCAGTGGCGTTGCAGGTATCGACGACAATTTTCCAGTTATTTTTAAGACTAAATAATTTTAAGATTGTCTTGAGATAGCTCGGGAAAACATCATCACTTCGATTGCTGCCGTGACCTTCACTAAAAATACCTTTAGCTGCAATATCACGCATTTCGAGAATTTCTTCAGTGATCATGGTGTCGGAATAACCAACACTTAATTTGAGGCCATTAAAATTTCCTGGATTGTGAGAGGCGGAAATCATGACGCCACCTTTGGTTTTGTATTCGTAGGAAGAATAATAGACGATTTGACTCATGCTGAGGCCAATATCTATAGTGTCGATGCCGCCATCATTGAGGCCAGCGATAACAGCTTTAGAATATGATTCGCCGTTGCGACGATTGTCTCGACCTACTGCAGCTTCACGGATACGACGTTGGGTTAGAAAAGTGGCATAAGCTCTGCCGAGAGTGTAGTAAACATCATCATTTAAATCTTCATCGATCACGCCACGAATGTCGTAGCCGCGAAAAATGTTTGGATTAATTTGTTTGACGATTTTATACATAGAGATCTCCCTTTCGATATTAGCTAAGCTAATTTACATTAGACTTGTAGTTAGGTCAAATAATTTGTTAATTAGTTATAGATTTTACTACATTTTAGTTATTTCTAATGACGATAGTAGCTTTGTCTACTTGAGGAAGAAGAAATAACTAAAATGGGTAAAAGATAAATTAAGGAACATTTATTTGACCTAACTATAAGGCTGAAAAAAGCAAAAGGTCAAGTTCAGCCTCCAGGCTTAGTAGGCCAGTAGATTGTTTTTGTTTTTGGTCAATTTCATAAAGTTGATGGTGCAAACTGATCAATTTTTCTAGAGTAAATTCCCTAGCTTGTTTGCTCAATTTAGCGAGCATGAAAGGAGCCATTTTGAGAGGTTGATTTTCTTTGACTTGAATGAGCATGCGAATTTGACGAACAATCATTAAGAAAACAAATTCAGCGCCATCGCTTTCGACACTTTCTTTGAAGAGCTTTAAAACTGTATTTTTGCTTTTTGGATTGCTGGTTAGATGATCCAAAAGCGACCACAATTTGGCAGTGACTTTGAACTCATAGACTGTGGAGTCGGCTGGTAATTTTTTAAAATCAGTTTTAGTGATGAGCTTTTTTTCCCAAAGAATTATATCAATTGATGCGGAAGAGATTAGATCTATAAACTCATCTTTTTTCTTTGATTTGGGTAAAGAATGTAAGCCCTCCAAAACTAAGGTTTTAGAGCCACCAAAAAGACTATTACTGAGCAATGTGGATTCCAATTTAGCGCGATCGAGCTTCTCCGCTTCTAAGCTCACAATTTCCTGATTTTGCTTTTTGACGGCAGTCACTAAGTCACTTAATTTGTGACGAGAAGCGACTTGGTTTTCTCCGTGAATAACAATTAGCATCTTTTTAATTATATCTTTTTTTACGCAATTGCCCTTTGTGAATTAAATATTCGCTATCGTGGGCGCGGACAATTTCCCAGAATTTCTTGGAATGATTCATTTCCTTACGATGAGCTAATTCGTGAATGATCACGTAATCAATGATGGCTGGCGGATAGTGAACGAGACGCCAATTAAAGTTAAGATTGCCGTGCGAACTACAACTACCCCAGCGGCTACTCTGCTCGCGCATGGCAATGCGTTTGTAACTAATACCCATTTGCTTGGCTAGAATGGCAGTACGAGTGCTGACATATTTAGTGGCAGTTTTCTTGAGAAAATCTTCGATTTGCTGTTGAATTTTGGCAGGCGTTTTGGCGGAGAGATTATTAACGAGAATGGTCTCGCCACTGACTGTCACGCCCATGCGACTAGCAGCATTGTTAATGATGACTTGGTATTTTTTATCGAAAATATAGAGCTCGTCAGTTTTGACGGCAACTTGATTTTTTTTGACCTTGGCTAAGCTGCTTTCAATCCAGTCCTTCTGCCCTTCGACAAATTTACGAATGATGAATTCAGGAATAAGTTTTGGCGCACTAACAATCACTTGCGCTTTAGCATTGACGCTAATGCGAATGGACAGGGATTTACTTGATCTTTTGATTTGGTAATCCATCATTATATGGTTAGCTTTGCATCTTTCGTACCAGCTGCTTTTTGCTTACGCATCATCTTTCTTGCGAAAGTTGTTGCTGAGGTCCGAAATTCGCGCTGCATCTTTCGTACCTGCTACTTTTTGCTTTGCAAAAAGATAGGGTCCGAAATATAATACCACCTATATAAGCCCGGGTGGCGAAATGGTAGACGCGCATGTTTTAGGAGCATGTGGAGCAATCCATGGAGGTTCAAGTCCTCTCTCGGGCACATTTCTTTGCCATGCCGTTAGGCATGGCAAAGAAATGTTGTTTTAGAAGTGGCATTTGAACCGTAGGTGAAAGTCACACTTCAAGTCCGTAAGGACGTGAGAAATGTATTCAGATGCGAAGCAAATCTGAGATACCTCTTCTCGGGCAAAAATTGACAAAAAGCACCTTCAGAATGTATAATTCCCTTTGAAGATTGGATCGAAAGTGCCGGACGAGGTCTTAGCTTTATGCTAAAATCGTTGACTCCGATAACTGCGGTCCTTCTTTTTTTAGTATTGATACGGCACTCTATAAAATCTCACAGATAATTTTGAATATTTGGCTTCTAGTCTTACTTGAGTGTGATGCTGTTTCCAATATTCAATTCCAGGCAGAGACAGCTTTTTATTTACGTAATTTTTAAACTCAGTTTTATATTTAATTCTTGTTGGAAAAAAATTATTTCTTACTGCTCCTAATAATAAATCGCAGATCTGAATAGTCTGGTTTTCCTCTGATTTATAATCAACCTAACTAAAGTGTTTTAAGAATTTATTTTCTCCATTAACTAGTTTTTTGG
>CAJBWJ010000078.1 GCA_903959355.1 uncultured bacterium | reverse complement strand
AATCAGCTTGGTGGCAAATGGAATCTGGTAATTCTTTGGCATTTAACTGAAGAAAAAACAGGTTTTAATGATCTTAAAAAGATTATTGGTCCTATTTCAGCCAAAGTCCTTTCTGAAAAACTAAAAGATCTTAAAAAAAATAAACTCATCACTCGTAAAACTTTAAAAGGCAATCCTCCTCATGTTAAATATGAATTAACAAAAAAAGGCAGATTGCTCTTGCCAATCATTAAAATTTTACATGATTGGGGTAGTGAAAACCTTTAAATCACTAAGAAAAATAAACTAATTAAAACGCCAAAAATTCCAAATATTTTTTGCTTTGAAAGATCATCTTTGAAAATCAAGGCTGACAGAAAAGTAAGACTCATCATCGAGGAAACATTGATAGCTGAAACATAACCAATGTTTGGAGCAATTTTATAGGCTAACTTCATAGAAAAATTAAAGACCATTGAAAATACTCCAATTAAAATTGCAAGAAAAATTTGTTTTTTAGATAAAACTAGCGAAATTTTTTGTTTTCTAAAATCAAAATAGTTCAAAGTTGCAACAAAAAGATTTATATAAAATAAATAAACAAACGGTTGTATTCCCAAATTCAAAAAGTACTTCAAAATTAATGATCCAAAAGCGAAACAAAGATTGGCCAATAATGACAAATAAACCCACTTGCTGCCATGAGCTTTATTTTCTTTAGGAGAAATTGCAATCACCATTGTAAAAAACAAAATAAATAAAATAGCAATAAACTTTTTCCAACTGAATTCTGCCCCAAATAGAAACACTGCTGCGATGGTTGTAAGAACTACATAACTTTTTTGCAAAATTAAACTATATCCAGGATTTGGAGCTAATAGAACAGCTTTCTGTGAAAAGAAATTGCCAAGATAACTATAAAAAAATGCCGCCGCAATTACTAATAAAAAGTACCATGGACTAAGCAACAACGAGGTTTTAGTAATTGTTGCTGCAGAAAAATAAATAATACTCGGCACTAAAAACAAAGTAATTGAATAAAAGCTAATTGGAATATTTTGTTTTTGCGCCAAACGAATCAATAAATATAAAACATTAGAAGCCAAAAACATTATGGTGGCGTAAAAAATCCACATCTTATATTTTCCCTAAAATTGGCAAAGGAAATTTTTCTTTTAACCATTTTTTATAAAGTTCTATATTCTCTCCGTGATCAAAAGCCATTTCCTCTATTTTTGGCAGATTATTCAAATCAAACCACTCTAAACTTAAAACTTCTTCGTCGTTACTTTCACCATTTCTATGATCAGCGTTTGCAACAAACACAAAACTAAAATTTTGACGATCTTCTTTTGGACGATTTGGAATATCATTTATTCTAAGCAAAAACAGATCTTTAACTTGCCACGAAGTTTCTTCCATCACTTCTCTTTTAACGGCCTCTTCTAAGGTTTCGTCTCTTTCTACAAAACCTCCGATTAAGCCCCATTTCCCATACTCCAAAATTTTTCTGCCATCAAAAGTTCCTCTTTTATTTAGTAAAATTTTCCCATCTTTAATTACAAGAGTATCAACGCAGACATGTCTAAGTAATACTTGATTGCCATCTTCAAAAGTGCATTTGATCATTATTGATAGTATACTTAAAGCCAGCTGCAATTAACAGAAAGGAAAAATAAAAAAATCAAACTGAGCGTGTGGCCTTGTTTTAAATTAAAATAAAATAAGGAGACGAGGAAGAGGGATGCGACTAAGCTAATAGCTAAAATCGCGATCGGACCTACAAATAATTTGTAGAGTATCTACGGAGACCCTTTGGGTGGTTAGAAATTTAAGAAGATCCATCCATTAAAAATTAAGATCAATTAAACAAAGTCTTAATTTAAAAATCTTAAATCATCATTAATTTATAAAAGGAATATGTATGTGTGGTATTTACGCCTGTTTGGGTAATTTTGACGCAACTAATAAAGTTTTAGAAGGACTTAAAAGAATAGAATATCGTGGCTATGATTCCTGGGGAATCGCTACTTTAAATAATAAAATAGAAATTGAAAAACACATTGGAAAAATCAGTGAAGTAAAAAAACTTCATCTTGCTGATAGCGATAATGCCATTGGTCACACTCGTTGGGCCACTCATGGCGGCGTTACAGAAAAAAACGCCCATCCTCATTTGGCAAAAAATGGTAATTTTGCACTTGTGCAAAATGGCGTCTTAGAAAATTATCAAGAATTAAAAAACGAATTAATTAAAGAAGGCTATAAATTTCAAAGTGAAACTGACACTGAAGTGATTGTGGCGATGTTAGAAAAAGATGAGCAAAAAATAGACTTGAAAAAATTTGCTAAAGTTATCAGAAAAATGGCCGGTCGCAACACCATTCTTGTTTTAAATAAAAATGGTGAAGTTTGGGCCTATCGCCAAGGTTCTCCATTAATCATTGGTCAGGGTCAAAAAAATAATTATTTCTTTTCTTCTGATCTTGCTTCCATTAGTCATGATGCTACTAATTATCATGTTTTAGAAAATCAAGAAATTATTCATTTCGATGGTCAAAAAATAAGTTCATATCAATTAGATAATTTAATTTCTAAAACAATAAACTTTAAGAAAATGGATCATCAAGCCTTAGAAGTAGATAAAGGAAATTATGCTCATTTTATGCTCAAGGAAATTAATGAACAGAAAGAAAGCTTATTAAAAGTATTAGCTCTGAGTGAAAAAATATTCCCAAAGATTGCAAAAAAAATAGAATCATCAAGAAATATTTATGTAATTGGTGCCGGATCTGCTAGCTACGCCGCTGCCAGCATTACTAACTACTTAAGAAGTAATAAGAGAAATGTTTATCACATTCCAGCTTATGATTTTACAGATTTTAAAAATTTATTTGATAAATCTGATTTGGCAATTGTTCTTAGTCAAAGCGGCGAAACAGCTGACACTATTGAAGCCGTTGAACAAATGAAAACTAAAGGTGTTTTTATTATTTCAGTAGTCAATATGCCTTCATCGACTTTAATGAATATGGCAGATATCGCCTATCCTCTCAATGTCGGGGCAGAAATTGGTGTCGCTAGCAGCAAAGCTCTAACTGGTCATATGTTATTTGGAATGGCTTTGGCTGATTATCTAGAAAAACAAAACTTTTCATTTATAAGTGAAGTTACAAAGTTTTCTAAACAGCTGGAAGATTGGTTTGATGATCAGAAAATCATGAGCGATATAAAAGAAACCGCCAAAATTCTCAGTAAAAAACAGGATCTCTATATTCTTGGAAGAGGCCAACTTTTGACAAGTGCTTTGGAATTTGCTCTTAAAATTAAAGAGGTTTCTTATCTTCATGCAGAAGGTTTTAGTGCCGGTGAACTTAAACATGGAGTCATTGCTTTGATTGAAAAAGACACTCCGATAATTTGTCTCGTCAATAAAGAAAATAGAGAAAACATGCTTTCCAGTGCTCATGAAGTTAAGGCACGTGGTGCCAAAGTAATTGGTATTGCTACCGACAATGAAGAAATTTTCGATATCTTTATTAAGTTGCCACAAACAGAAAAATTTACTAATTTATCAAGCATCATTGTGGCTCAACTTTTGACCTACGAAATAGCTCTGATCAAAAAACTAGATCCAGATAAACCAAGAAATTTGGCCAAAAGCGTCACGGTCAAATAATAAAAACTATAAACTTCTAGAATCATAAGCCCAATGCAATAAAGCTTGGCGTTGTATTTTGCGACAAGCAAAATCGCCAGGCATGCAGTTGCGCTCGACTTGAACTAGATGGCGACGGAACATCCTCCATCTTTTTATTTGTCGCTCATCTTCTCCATCTTGCAAACGACGACCCATGAAGTAACGACAATACCACTGGAACCAACCTCTAGGATCATCTTTATAAATCCAACCTTTGTTTTGCCAAACAGATAAAGGTTGACTGGCATTAACTTTAAATAAATTTAATGAAGGATCGTGAAATTTATGACACAGTTTAGCTTCAACGAACCATTCTTTCGGAAATTCATCTCTGCAATCAGTCATATATTTGCCGCCAAAAACACCTAATCTAAGCATTTCTTTAGGACTAAGCTCTGGTTTAAAATCAGGATGAAAATTCTGTCCCTCTGGTTCAGAACGCTCATATGCATAATTATTTTGCATCAAATCTTTAACTAGAATGAGTTTTAACATACTTAAGTTATAATATAGCTGAAAGAAATTACATTGTGCAAAAAAATCATAAAGATACTTCTTGGAATAAAGTCGCCCCTTGGTACGGCAAGATTGTCGGCCAAGATGGTCATTACTATCACGAACACGTGGTCATTCCTGGAGTCTTGCGCCTACTTAATTTGAAAAGCGAAGATACTCTGGTTGATCTTGCATGTGGTCAAGGAGTATTAGCTCGTAAAGTTCCAAAACTCAAAAAATATCTTGGCTTAGATCTAGCTAAAGAATTAATTAAAGAAGCTAAAGATAGAAATCGCGAAAATAACCATGAATTTTTAGTCTGCGATTTAAGCAATATACTGCGAGAAAGAGAAGAAAAGTTCGATAAAGCCGCTATCATTTTAGCTTTACAAAATATTGAGCAGGCTGGAAATGTTCTCAAAAACGCCACCAATTACCTCAAAAAAGGTGGTCAACTCGTCATTGTCCTAAATCATCCATGTTTTCGCATTCCTCGTCAATCTGGCTGGAGCATTGATGAAAAGAGCAAACAACAACAGCGTTTTATTAATCGCTATATATCTACACTTAAAATTCCTATTGATATGAATCCTGGCCAAAAAGAAGAGCAGGTTAAAAATATGACTTGGTCGTTCCATCACAGCCTACAAGATTATAGTCAAATGCTTTTTCAGGCTGGTTTCTTAATAGAAAAAATCGAAGAATGGTCTTCAGATAAAGAAAGCACCGGTAAAGCCGCTAAAATGGAAAACCGTGCTCGTACTGAAATTCCTCTTTTTATGGCTATTTCTGCTATAAAGATTTAAGTAGCGTAAAAGCTCTGTTTTCTATTTCCATAGCTTTTTTCTTATTCTTCGCAAAAACAACATAAGCCAACGTGCTTTGAGTTAATAAATTAGCTGAGGCTATCACAAAACCTTCTTTAGTTTTTTTGTTGAATAAAATAGGAGACAAAGCATCTAAAACCTGCTTGAGACTAGGTCTTACTCCAGCTTTTAACTCATAAGCATTGTTGGACAAAATATAGCTATCGGTAAAGAAATCTTTGCCAATTAAACTATTAGCCATCTGGTAAACATGAGTCCCGCCAGTTCTTCTGACATTTGATTCTGAGACATAGATTTCACCATTTTTGGCTGCCACCATATCAACATCAAAATATCCACGATAACCATGAGAGGCATATTGCTCAGCAATAAAAAAGCCAGTATCAATAATTCTGGCACTAATACGATCATTAATAATATCTTCATTAATTTCTACACCAAGGAATGTGCCGTCAGGCAAAACTCTCATTCCACAGTAATATAAAAATTCTATACGGCCACTCTTTTGAATCTTAAATTCTATACTTGGCAAACCTCCACCAACTGCTGGATTAATATTGACCAAGCTCTCTACAACAATTGGAAATTTATCCCAGTAATCATTTTGTTTGAGAATGTTGAAAATGGCTTTTTGACAATTTTGATAATCATCTGGCAAATCTCCAGGACGGAAAATCAAAACACCCATTCCTGTATGACCCTTGTTTGTCTTTAAAACTACACCATCCTCCTTCACATATTTCTGAGCTGCAATTCTGGATGCATCCAAAGATTGCACACAAATCAAACCATCTGACATTATCAAATCTGGCTCTAAGGCAGTGCTCTTCTGTGCCAGCTGTCTAATTCCAGATTTACTGCCAAAGAAATTTATACACCAAGCATTTTCTTCTGTAGGAGCCTCTGGAGTGTAAACTTCAATACCATAACCCTTGAGTTCGGCGATTAATTGGAAAAATTGTGGGGAAACGGTGTAACTAGTTAAAACTAATTTTTTAGCTCCATTAGCTAATTCAACCAACTCTTTAAAAAGATTTCTGTCTTGAATGACATCAAGACAAATTTCTCCAGAATGTTTATTTGGAACTAAAATATTCCATTTTCTCTTGCCAGTTAACTGGGCAACATATTGCAAAAAATCTGGGTCGATTTTTCTAGGCGTAATGATAGTTAAATTACTCTCATCAACATTGCTAAATAAATCACGATCAGCTAAGTTGACGCAAACTTCAACTTCAGCACGCTGTTCAACTGGATTGCTCATTGAAGAAATGAATGGCCAGACATCTTCGGCCATATTGAAAATATAAACCACTTGCTCTGGTTTATTGCTTTCCCCAGGTATAGGATCTGTGGATTGGGTAATTGATTGAGTTTTTTGTTTCATAATATTGAACAATTTTAGCACTTTTCACTATCAATAAAAGGGTATAATCGCTTTATGAAAGACATTCATTTTTTTGCCGCATATTCAAGACTCGGATTAATAAATCCTCCTCATGGTAGTAATAAATTTAATTATGGAGTGGAGATTGCACCTGATTTTGTTTTAAATGACAACTTTTTAAATAATTTTTCTAGTTATAAAGTTGATAAGTTTACTTTTTCAAAACCTGAAAGAGTAATTAAAGAAAATTATCAAAAAATCATCGCCAAAGAATCACTTTCATTTGCCAATTTAATTAATCAAAAACTAAAACCACAAGAGATTCAAATTGTTATTGGTGGTGATCACAGCGTTGCTTTTGGTTCAGTTTTATCTTTATTGGATCGCTACAAACCAGCTGAAATTGCTTATGTTCATTTCGACTCTCACGCTGACACGTCCTCAATGGCAGATAGTCCTAGTCAAAATTTTCATGGTCAATTTTTACGCGCTCTAATTGATGAAAATTTTGATCATAAAGATCTAAGAAAATTGAAAAAAAATAACTTACTCGCAAAAAACACCATAATTATTGGTAATTTGGAAAGTGATGACTTTGATTACATAGAAGAAGCCGGCATTCAATATTTTGACGGCCAAGATTCTTCTGCAGCAATTAATGCTATTAAAAAAATCGGCGGCGAAGTTAAACATTTGCATATTAGTTTTGACATTGATGTTTTTGCAAATAGTCTGGTTACTGCAACTGGCACACCAAATAGCTGGGGAGGTTTAAATAAATCACAAATTTGGCCGATTCTAGAAGAATTATCCAAACTAAAAGACATTTCAATTGATTTAGTGGAAGTTAATCCACAAAAAATAGGAGCGATACAAACAACAACTATTGCTCAAGAAGTACTTTTAAAGCTACTCGAAATCAGTTGATAATAATGGACCAGCAATAATTTTAAGATCAGTTTTGTTTGGAAAAACATTTGCCAAAAATGTTGCTTTCACATCTTGGTTAGCTGGCGCAAAACTGCCACCTGTTTGCAAAGCTTGAAAAGAAGCTATTTTTGGAAAAGGTAAATCTAAATTAGCTTCTAGAAAATCACTAATTATTTCTATTCTTTCTGACAACAGTACTTTTTTATTTGGATCAACTTCCTCATGATTTTGACAAATTAAGCTAGATGGCTGATTAAAAATATTAACTTGAACTTGATAGGATTTTGAAACAATTGGTAACTCTTTAGTTTTTAATTCATCTCCAGCAATTTCAATAGTTTTGGCATTTATATTTTTAAGATTAATTAAATTGACAGCATTACCATCGACAAATGGCATAAGTTTATTGGCATAAGTTTCTGCTAAATCATAATCTTGAGTAATAAATAAAATCCAAGTTAAGATATTGATTAAACAAAATGGCTGATTTTTCTTGTAATAATCTTTACAGTGATTAGTGTAGAGAAAATCATTGGCCATAATCATTTTTTCACTAAAAGAAAAGGCTGGTCCTGGCAGAAGCGCTGGATAAACAAAACTAGTGATTTTTTGATCCTCTCCGTTATCCTTTCTAACACTAAAGTGGATCACGGTTGGTTTTTTGATCATGCCACTGACATCTTCTTCTGAATGGATAAGATGGACATTATTAGCACTGTTTCTAATTAAAGTAGTAATGCAACCCACAACATCATTTTGCAAAATTAGCGCCAATTCAATCTTAGATAAATTAAAATTAGGAACATTCAGAGAGCATCCATTCGCCCAAGCTTCTAAACAATCCAGATAAAGTTTAATTAATGAACCAACCTGAGAATCATCTAATTTTGTTTTTAAATAATTTAAACAAAGATTGGCTAAACCAACTTGGAAATCTACATCGAAATCTTTTTCTTTAAAACGGTCTGCAGCAATTTGATTAATTTCATTTTTAAAAATTTGGCCCAGTTGAAAATGAGCATCAACCCAATCTTTGGCATTAATGTCCTGATAGTTTATCCCACCAGTCTTTTGATAATCAGCTCGAAGTTGCGCGATGTCATTTGTCATAATTAGTAGCTTAGTAATTGGTTAATATAATTTTCAGATAATCTTCAAACGATAGTCCAAACATCTTAAGAACTGCTGTGAATGTTGGGCCGCTTTCATCTGGTCCAATGTATGGATTATGATTTATATCAATAATAAAATGTTGATTTTGCTGATTAAGTCTGACATCAATTCTGCCATAGCCAAGTAATTTAGTGGCTTTAGCCGCTTTTCTGATATCTTCTAGCAAAGCAGGAGATGGATTAGTATATGGCTTGAAATGTAAACCTGCCCAATCATTATTTGACCATTTGATATCATAATCAGCGATTAAATATTTTTTGGATTTGTCTAAAAATTCTTTTTCAGCCACAAAAATTTTCAAGTCACCGTCCTCTAAAATGGCCACGGTCAATTCAGCTCCACTAATAAATTCTTCTGCCACTACCGGCTGATGATAGTCATTTATTAATTGAGAAACTTTACTTTTTAGTTGATCTTCATTTTCTACTATTGAATCTTGAGTTATATCTACCGAACCATGAATCTCATTAAGCTTAAGAATTAGTGGATAAGTTAAACCAGGATCCACAACAGTTTCGCTCGAATAAAAAAATTGACACTTTGGCACAGAAACCTGGTGAGTTCTTAAAAGCTGATTAATTAGATATTTATCACTTCCCAAATTAATTCCAAACATTCCTGATCCGGTATATGGCAAATTAAGTAAATCTAAAATACCAGGAATAACAGCGGCAGTTTTATCTTTTCCACGAACAGTGTCGACCAAATTCAAACAAACATCAGGCTTAAATTCGATTAATTTAGAAACCATTTCTTCATCGCTAGGAACCAAAATTGTAGCAATTCCCATTCCATTGATAATTTTAGAAATTCTTTCGGCATTAAGAGGAACCTCTTGTTCAGTCACAAAACTTTCATCTGTATCAAAATATTTTCGTTTAACATCACTAAAAATTACAGCAACTTTTTGAGGTAATGGATTTTTAAACGATTGTGACATGATTATTTTCAATAATAACAAAGTCGTGCAATTTAAACCACAGTTACTTGCTAAATTGATCAAGTGTATCCTATAACTTGCAATTGAATGATTTACTGTTATAATAGCGATTCGTAATTAAAATAATTCAAATGGTTTGAGCACGCATATATTTTGCTTCTTGTCTTTGACCTCTGAAAGATTAAAGAAAGAAATAAAAATATGTATAGCAATAATCGTTCTGATTCTAATTTTCATGGTAGTAGAAATGGTAGTTCAAATTCCCGCGGTGGCGGCAGATCTTCCTTTGGCGGCGGTAATCGCGGCTGGGGTGGTGGTGGCAACAGCGGCGGTGGCAACGGCGGAAGTCGTGGCGGCTGGGGTGGTGGAAATGGTGGCGGCAGACGCGGCGGCAGAAAAGTCGTCAGTTTTGACCCTTCCATGTTCATCCAAAAAGCTAGCATCGATAACAGAGCTAGTGAAGAACAGCCAGAAGTTTATCAAAACCAACATGCTTTTGCTGATTTTGATATTAACGAACAAATCAAAATTAACTTAGCTCAAAAAGGCTACACTACTCCAACTCCAATTCAGGATCAAATTATTCCTTATATTTTAGAGGGCAGAGATGCTGTCGGTATTGCTAGTACAGGTACTGGTAAAACTGCCGCTTTTTTAATTCCTTTAATCGATAAAGTTTTGAAACATCCTACTACTAGAGTTCTAGTCGTTACTCCAACTCGTGAACTTGCTTTGCAAATCAGAGATGAGCTCATCACTTTTAGTCAAAATTTACCTATCTATTCTGCCATTGTGATTGGTGGATCTTCTATTTCTCGTCAAATTGAGAGATTACAAAGAAGACCAGCTTTCGTCATTGGTACTCCAGGTCGTCTCAAAGATTTAGATTTAAGACACAAACTCAATTTCGCTCATTTTGACACCATCATCTTGGATGAGGTCGACAGAATGTTGGACATGGGTTTTATTCATGAAGTCAAAAGAATTACTGATCAATTACCAGAAGAAAGACAATCTTTGTTTTTCTCCGCTACCACTGATAAAAAAGTGGAAGGCATTATGCAAGGTTTCCTTAGAAATCCTGCTTTTGTGGCCATTAAATCTACCGAAAGCAAAGCCAATATCGATCAAGATATTGTCAATGTTAGAGGTAAAGTCAAAATCGATGTTCTTCATGATCTCTTAGTTCAAAAAGAATTCCAAAAAGTTTTAGTTTTTGGCCGTACTAAGCATAGTATGGAAAGATTAACCATTGAACTTGGTTCAAGAGGTTTTAAAGTCGCTTCCATCCATGGCAATAAGAGTCAGGGTCAAAGACAAAGAGCTTTAGAGCAATTCCGTGATAATCGTATTCAGATTCTTTTGGCCACCGACGTGGTTTCTAGAGGTTTAGACATTAAAGACGTAACTCATGTCATTAACTACGATTTACCAGAAACTCGTGAAGACTATATTCACCGTATTGGTCGTACAGGCCGTGCCGATAAAACCGGTATTGCTTTGACTTTTGTAGATTAATAAATCCTACTTGAAACAGTGCGCCTTATATATTAGAATATCAACTTCTTTATTTTTTGATTTTAGCTGAAGGATCACTAAAATTTAAAATAAAGACTGATGACAAAGAATGACACTGTAGGACTATTTGCTTATAAAGCGGTTGATAAAAAAATAATTAAAAACCGAGTTTTGGGTCGTGCCTGGTCAAAACAGTCTCCAATTTCAGTAAAAGTATATTCTAAAATTGGTAATCTCAATTACAATAATATACTTCTTCACTTAAAAAATTATCATAAAAATGATTCTCTAGAAATCACTAATTCTGGTACTTTCAATTTTAGTCGTTTCGCAGAAAAAAAAGTCCTTATAGAAATAGCGGAATTTCTTAAATTAAATTTCTCTTCTCTATCGGGATATATAACAGCCGGCGGAACAGAATCTAATATTTATGCTATGTGGATTGCTAGAAATTGGGCAAAAAAAATAGCTAAAGAAAAACAGACAAAAATAAACTGGATTATTCCAAAAGTTTCTCATTATAGTTTTCCAAAAGCATTAGATTTGCTCGGTATTTTAGACAACGCTAAAAATATAATTCACAGTATCGATAAAGATGAAAATAAAATAAGCAAAATAGCTGAAATAAAAGAAACAATTGAAAAGATATTAGTTAATAATCCAAAACAACCAATTGTAATAGTGCTTACTGCTATGACCACAGAGTTTGGTCTTTTGGATCCAATCAAAGAAACCCTCGCTTTTATTAAAGAAAAAAATATACAAAATGTATATGTGCATGTCGATGCTTGTTATTCTGGATTTATTCTTCCTTTCACGAATAAATACAAAAATATTTTTGCTGATTCATTAATTTCTTCTTTATCTATTGATTTCCACAAAACTTTTGGTGGACCAATCGGTTCTGGAGCAATTTTTGTTAATCATAATTTATATGAAAATGCTGAAATATATTCATCATACATATCTGGAAATTCTGATTACACACTACTTGGAAGTCGAAGTGGACTAAGTGCTATCCAAATCTATGAATTGTGGAAATCAAAAAAAGTTACACTAAAAAAAGAAATTGAAAAAGCAAATGAACTAACTTCTTATTTTTTTAATGAAATTAAAACCATCAAAGAAATTAAAGTTCTTTACAAGCCTTTTTCCAATTACCTTATATTTTCGACCAACATTCAAAATTCACCTAATTATGAAAAATTTGTAAATTTGTGCAATCAATATTCTGTTTCTTTTGCAATTGATGACAAAAAACATTTTTACAAAATAATTATTAATCACTACGTAACTAAAAAAACATTAAGTACATTTGTTAAGGAAATAAAACAATGCATGAAAGAAATTACTACAAAATAGGAGATTTAATAAATCCCTTACCAAAAAAGTATAAAAAAGCCAAACCAGTAGCTAAGAGCTGCTATGTAAAAGTAGCTTCTAGAGTTGATACTTTTTTATGTAATCATCATTATTTTGTTAATCCTCCAAAAGTCCAAGTTTATCCAGTTAACTCAATTAATTTTGTCATTGATAAATTTAGCGAAGCCCTCGTTGAAATAAATAATCAAGAAACCATAGAAGTTCACGAATTAGCCGGAAGAGAACCTATTATTATTCACACTGCACTAATCATGAAAAAAACTCTTGGTTTTAAAGAAGGCATTACTATATCTGCAAAAAACCTGCATTCCATAGAGCATGGAGGACTCGGATCTTCAGCTTCTCTTCAAACAGCCGTTGCTTTGGCAATTAACCAATTATTTGGAAATAAAATAGGTAATGAAGATCTCATTCGTTTGTTAGCTCAAAACTATGGAGAAGAATCTGATAGAGATGGATATTTAACAAGCATGGCCAGTATAGGAGGAGCTTCAGCAGCTGGTCTTTTATCTAGCGACGCCATCATAATAGGTGGAGAAAATGAAATTTGGGCTCAAGGCAATCTGCCAGAAGAGTATAAAGTAATTGTAGCTATTCCAGAAATCGAAAAACTACCAGATGGAATGTTAGATATGGCACTCTTTGAAAAAGGTTTTGAAATGTTTAAAAAAATTGGCAATGATTGGGGAAAAATCAAAGAAAAAATATTACAAGAACAAATTATTCCAGAATTCAATAAAAATAATTTAGCTCCACTGTTTGAGTCAATTAATTTCTACACTATAGGCGCTTATGGTGACATTCCTTCATATTTTAAAAATAGATGGTCCAATCATTCCTTATTCATGGATGAATTTATCCACACATTTTATTCAAATTTATTCAGTCAACTTTCTCAAAAGAAAAGTTGTTTCTTTGTGTCTTCTGGCGGTCCAGCTATGATTTTCATTACTAGAGAGACAAAAGCTGTTAGAAAAATGCTTCAAGCAGCTGGAATAAAAACAATTATAGAAAGCAATCTTCATTCAACTGGTCCAGTTATTGAATTAAGATAAAAAAATAAATATGCCAACAGAACAATTAAGTGAGAAAAAGAATGAGTCAGAACTTTATAGTCATAGACAAAAAACCGACAATCCTTCAGATGCTCTT
>CAJBWJ010000077.1 GCA_903959355.1 uncultured bacterium | reverse complement strand
TTTCATTGGTTGTTTTTTGATCGAAGCTGGATTTTAAGAGGAAAAGGTAGAGAAGCATTATCGTATTTTGTTTATAGAGAAATGATTTATAGCTTTGCCGCCATTATTTTTTGGCTAATTATTGCGGCTTTGTTTTTCTTTTTTGTGGTAGCCTGGAAAAGTGTATTTATATTAGCTTCAATTGGAGTTCTTTTAACTCTTTTAATTAAAGAACACAAAGACGAAGTAGCTTAGAATTCTCTGTTTAAATTAAAGTCTAATATTTCTGTGAGTAATTCGGCAGTTTTCTTGTGCTCCACATTTTCTATAAGTATTTTAGCTTCTTTGCTTAATTTGTTGATGAGGATTTCAACTTCAATGAGAGAATATTTCTTAAAAAGTTCTTGGATTTTTTTAATTTTTTCTAAATCAATTTCTTTTTGACCATAGTTTTCAAATAAAAACTGTTTTTCTTCGTTGTTAGCTTTTTCAATTAAGTAAAGATAAAAAATTGTTTTCTTGCCTTCCCTAATATCAGAAGCAAAACTTTTGCCAGAAATTTCCTCTGTGGCAAAAAGGCCTATTTGATCATCTTTAATTTGGAAAATTAGGCCTAGATTTTCACCAATTTTAATTAAATTATTAGTTTGAGAATCATCTAGATTATTAACAGCACAAGCTAGCTTTAGTGGCAAAGAGAAAGTATAGCGGGCGGTTTTGAAAAGATACATTTCCAGCACTTCTTCTGAAGATGGAACTTCTTTTTGGAGGGTAATTTTTGAATCCAGCATTTCAGCAAAATAAGTTTTAATTATTTCCTGATCAATGATCTGTCTAATATTCTTTTGAATTTCTTCTGGCAAGAAAGCTATTTTTTCTAGAGAAAGATGAGCCAAATAAAGAGTAATGCTGCCTAGGCAAATGGCTAGGCTTTGACCATAGTTTTTTGGATCTTTATAGTTTTGCTTAGATGCATCGTTTTTATATTGGTGCCAAACAGAATCTCGTCCGCGGCGCTTTTCATCTTGATCAATGATGTCATCATGAATAAGTAATCCAGAATGAATTAACTCGAGAGCGGCAGCTATTTGCAACAAATCATTCTCATGTTTTTTGTAATTTGTTTGATCTAGACTTTGAGCGGCTAGTAAAAACAAGCTGCCGCGTAAAGTCTTGCCGTTAATGACAAAATCTTTAATTTTAAAGAAAGCTTCTTTGACTAACTCCTGATTCTCAAAGTTTTTCTCTTCTTCATCTAGGAAATCAAGTAAAAAAGGATCGATAAGTTTTTTTGTTTCTTTTAAGTTTTTTAACATCATTGTTATTTTAACAGCTTTCTTTTGGCAAACTATTTTTGCATGATTTTTGTCTTTTTTACGACTATTAAATATGTAATGCCATTTTTTAAAACAAACAATCAAATACAAGATGATCACGAAGTGATTTTAAGTCGCCAAAACCAACTGCAAAACGAGTGGAAAAATGGCAATTTTAAACATCTTTTTTCTGTGAGTGAAAACTTAAGTTGCGCCAATCAGTGCAACTGCGAAAATATGATTGGTTCTGTTTCTGTTCCAGTTGGTTTGGCTGGGCCAGCCAAAGTGATTTTAAGTGGTCAAGAAACAAACTGTTTTATGCCGCTTGCAACTAGCGAAGGTGCTTTGGTGGCTAGTGTTAGCAGAGGTCTCAAAGCGATAAATCAAGCTGGCGGATCGCAAGTGATTGTAAAAAACTTTGGTATGACTAGAGCTCCAGTTTTTGCTTTTAAAAATGGCCAAGAAGCTTTTGCTTTTGTCGATTATTTGGAAAACCAAGAAACAATTGAAAAGATTAAAGAAATTACTGAAGCTACAAGCTCTCATTTAAAACTTAAAGACTTAAAAAGTTTTGTCAGAGGTCGCAATGTCTATGTGCGTTTTAGCTTTTTCACTGATCAAGCCATGGGCATGAATATGGTTACCATCGCTCTACAAAAACTCTGGGAAGATCTGCTCATTAATTATGAAGGTATAGAAATGTTGGCTTTATCTAGCAATGTTTGTATAGATAAAAAAGCTTCATTTATAAATCAGTTACTCGGTAGAGGTTATAGCGCTCAAGCAGAAGTTTTTTTGAGTGAAGAAATTTTACAAAATACTCTCAAAACTACTTCCAAAGCTTTACTTAAAACTCATCATAGTAAAAATTTAATGGGTTCAAATCTAGCTGGCTCTAATTCTCAAAATATGCAATTTGCCAATGTGGTTGCAGCTTTTTATTTAGCCACTGGTCAAGATATGGCTCATGTGACTGAAGCCAGTCAGGGAAATACAATTATTGAAGAAACTAATGACGGATTATATGTTGCTGTTAACTTACCAGATTTGCCACTGGGCACGATTGGTGGAGGAGTGAACTTGCCAAGTCAAAAAGAATTACGTGAGCTAATTTGTCAGGATAAAACAAGTTTGACTGCAGTTGAATTAGCAGCAATTTTGGCAATTGGCGTTTTGGCAGCAGAAATTTCTGGTCTAGCTGCTTTAAGTAGTAATACTTTGGCAAAAGCTCATCAGCGTTTAGCAAGGAAATCATGATTAATCATCAAGTTGGCATAGTCGCCTATGGTGCAGCTATCCCAAAACAAAAAGTTCTAACAAGCACAATTGCCCAAAGTCAGGGCAAAAACAGTGATTTGATTAAGTCGCTTGGTGTTTTATCAAAAACTATTCCCGGCATAGATGAAGATACGGTGACCTTATCTACAGCTGCTGGCAAAGTTTCTCTGGAAAGATTTCTTGCCAATAAAGGTTTAATAGAAAATATTTCCACTCTTTTTATTGGTAGTGAAAGTCATCCTTATGCGGTTAAGCCTTCTGGTACCGTGGTCAAAGAAGCTCTTGGTTTGAGTAATTATTTGAGTATGGCTGATTTGCAGTTTGCCTGCAAAGCTGGCTCACAGTCATTACAAATTGCAGCAGCTTATGTTCAGTCAGGTATGGCAAAAAATGCCATGGCAATTGGCGCGGATACCGCCCAAGCTCGCCCTGGTGATGCTCTTGAATATACAGCGGCGGCGGGCGCCGCCGCCTTCATCCTCGGCAGTGAAACTAGTGGTGATAAATTATTAGCTCGTTTATTAGCTACTAAGTCTGTGGCAACTGATACGCCAGACTTCTGGCGTAAACCAAAAGAATCTCATCCTCAACATTTTGGTAGATTCACTGGTGAGCCAGCATATTTTAAACATGTTTCTATGGCAAGTTTAGCTCTACTCGAAGAGACTGGACTCAAACCAGAGGAAATAGACTTCTGTGTTTTTCATACTCCAAATGCTAAATTTCCAGAGCAAATTGCCAAACAACTTGGCTTTACTTCTAATCAGCTGGCGTCATCTTTAGTAGTTAAAGAAATTGGAAATACTTATGCCGCTGCTTCTCTTTTAGCTTTGACTGCTGTTCTGGACGTTGCACCTTCTGGTTCCAAAATATTTGTTTGTTCTTATGGATCTGGATCAGGAGCTGATGCTTTCTTATTTGAGACAACTAAAGCTTTGGAAAAACAAAAATCTAAATATCAAAAAACTTTGGCAGAACAAATTACTGCTTTGCAGACAATCGATCTTGGAGAATATCAAAAGATGAGGAATAGTAATGAACATTAAAGTTATTGGCAATTACATCGGCAAATTTGGTGAACTCTGGGAACAGAGTTTAACTGATTTGATAAAGGAGGGAGTTGCTGGTGTTTTAGCTGACGCCGCAATTGAATCAGGAGAAATAGAAGCAATTTTTGTGGCAAATAAAGCTGGCGGTAGTTTTAACCAGCAACGTCACCTTGGTGCTTTGGTTAGCGAGCAATTTAGTCATTTTCCTCCTGCCATGCGTATTGAGGGAGCTTGCGCTTCGGGTGGTTTAGCAATAATAGCAGCTCAACAAGCTTTGCTTAGCGGCGTTTATAAAACAGTTTTAGTACTCGGAGTAGAGAAAATGACTGATGTTTCTACTGGTGAAACCAGTGCGATTTTGGCAACAGCTGCTAGTCGTGAAAAAGAATATGGTTCAACTTTCCCCGCTCTTTATGGTTTGTTGGCCAATTATCACATGAATCGCTATGGTACTACTCGAGAACAACTTTCTAGCGTAGTGGTTAAAAATCATTTACATGCTTTTGACAATTCAAAGGCTCAATTTCATAAAAAATTTACTTTAGAAGAAGTTTCTAATTCTGCTCCAGTTGCTTCGCCACTGCGTTTATTAGATTGTTCGCCAATTAGTGATGGAGTGGCAGCAGTGATTCTAAGCAGTCGTGATTCAGTTCGTAAAACTAAGATACTTGGCTTTGGACATGGACAAGACACCTTGGCTCTTGCTGATCGTCAAGATTTAGGTCAATTGGTGGCAACACAAAAAGCAGCTAAGCAAGCATTTAATATGGCTAGCCTGAGTCAAAAAGATATTCAGGCTATTGAAGTTCATGATTGTTTTAGCATTGCTGAAATTTTGGCTGCTGAAGATTTGGGCTTTTTCGCTAAAGGTCAGGCTGCGGCAGCAATTGCCAATAGGCAAGCAACTTACGGAGGTCAGGTAGTAATTAATCCATCTGGTGGCTTGAAAGCTTGCGGGCATCCAGTGGGAGCCACAGGAGTTAAACAAATAGCTTTTCTAGCTTCTTTAATTGAAGCTGGAAAATTTGATATAGCTCTAGCTCACAATGTCGGTGGTAGTGGAGCTACAGCAATAGTAAACATTTTGGGGAAGAAATAAAATGCAAATTACAGAATATTGGCGCTCCAACCAACTTTGGGCAAAATACTTAGGCAAAAAAGCCAAGGTAGTAGCTGTTTCAATGATGGAAGTTGCTGCTACAGATCAAACTGATTTGCTGCCTTATGCTTATTTATTAGTAGAAATCGGCAGCGAAAAAATTTCACTTATGGGTGTGGCGCATCAAGAATTTCAAATTGGCGATCAAGTTGAGTTGGTTCTACGAAAAATTAAGAAAGAATCAATTAAAGATATTATTGTTTATGGTTTGAAAGCAGCTCATGTCTAGTTTTT
Source organism: uncultured bacterium (assembly GCA_903959355.1). Lineage (GTDB taxonomy): Bacteria > Patescibacteriota > Microgenomatia > UBA1400 > PJMF01 > UBA1364. The sequence goes on along the minus strand of CAJBWJ010000077.1, from coordinate 6,293 downwards.
ATAGAGGAAAAATAATTTTAACTGGAGAACACAGCGTTGTTCATGGCTATTCTGCTATTTTGGCAAGTTTGGATCTTGGTGTTTCCTGCACTGCTAAAGAAGGCAATTTAGAAGAAGCGCAGAAATTAGATCCATATTTACAGCATCTTTTACAAATATTTTCTAAAATGACCAAAATTAAAGAATTTAATCTTTCTTTAAAAATTGATTCTAATCTGCCAATTAAGTCTGGACTTGGCTCTTCAGCAGCTTTTGCTGCTGCAGTTTTTAGCGAGTTGGCTAATTTTTATAATTATTCATTGAATTCTGATCGACTCTACAATTTAGTTTTAGAAGCAGAGAATTTTATTCATGGCCATTCCAGTGGAGCTGACCCAAGCATCGTGGTTTATGGTGGTTTGATTGCCTTTAAAAAAGGCCAAATGAGACAATTAGCTCCTTCTATCCTGGTTAATAAAACTTTTTTCTTAATTGACTCTGGAGAAGCGACAGAATCAACTGGAGAAATGATAAAAAAAGTGGCCAGTACTGAATCAAATCAACAAATTTTAAGTGAAATTGGCGATTTGAGTCAAAAAATACTTAATGATCTGGAAAATGATAATTTTAATCCTCAATTATTGAATGAAAACCAATCGCTTTTAGAAAAAATTGGTGTCGTTAGTCCAAAAGCTATGGATTTAATTAAAAAACTCCAAAAATTTGGCGCCTGTTGCAAAATTACTGGTGCAGGTGGAGTTAAAACTGGTTCCGGATATATTTTGGCTTTTCATGAAGAATCACAAAAATTTGAAGAATATTTAAAAGATATGAGTCTAATTTTTTTTAAGACTCAGCTGGGAGGCATTAAATGAAGAAAAAAATAAAAACTTCGGCACCTGGTAAACTCATGCTTTTTGGTGAACACAGTGTGGTTTTTGGTCATCCTTGTATTGTGACTGCTGTAGATCGTCGTCTTTCAATTACCGTAGAAGAAAATGGCGAAGAAGTTTTTATTTTAGATGCTCCAGATCTGGGTTTGCGAGCTTATTCTAAAAATATTAAAGATTTAGGCAATAAAGATTTACCAAAAGAAGTTAGTTTCATCGAAACTTGTTACAAGCTTTTTTTGGAAAAATATCCTCAGAAAAAAACCATTCATGTTTACAGTAAAAATGAATTTAAATCTTCTTATGGACTTGGTTCGAGCAGTGCTAGTACAGTAGCCTTCGCTAAGGCTCTTAGTGAATTTTATGATGTGCCGATGAACAACGATCAGCTTTTTGATCTTTGTTATAAAACTGTACTTGAAGTTCAGGGAGTAGCTTCTGGTTTTGATATTGCGGCGGCTATTTGGGGAGGAACTATTTATTATGTTACTCCTCATGGAAAGTTTATTAAGCGTAAGACTGTTGAACAAATTGAAATCAAAAGCCTGCCATTTTTAGTGGGTTACACTGGAGTAAAAGCTGATACAGCAACCTTAATTCGTATGGTGCAAAGTCTGCACAGTGAAAACAAAAAAGAAGTCGACCATATTTTTACTGACATCACTCTTTTGGTAGAGCAAGCTAGAAAAACACTCAAACAACAAGATTGGCCTCATCTGGGTTTGTTAATGGATGAAAATCAAGCTTTGCTTCGCAGATTGCAGGTTAGCAGCATCGAGCTAGAAAATTTAATTGCTGCTAGCAAAGCCTCTGGTGCAATGGGCGCTAAACTTTCAGGAGCAGGTGGTGGTGATTGTATGCTGGCTTTAGCAGACCAAGCTGATCGAAAAGCTGTTGCCTCTGAAATCAAAATGGCTGGTGGTAAAATTATTGAAGTAGAAATGAATGCCCCAGGAGTAAGACTGGAAAAATAAATTATGGAAAAAACCACTGTTCAAGCTGGAAGCGACATCGCTCTCGTTAAATATTGGGGTAAAAAAGATAAAGTTCTACGCTTACCAGCCAATGGTAGTATTTCCATGATTCTTAATTCATTAAACAGTTTGACTACCGTTGAATTTCAATCAAATTTAGAAAAAGATCAAATCACGATTAACGGTGAAGTTGAAGATGGTGAAGCTTTGCGCGTAGTTAAACATTTAGATCGCATTAGAAGCTTGGCTAAAGAAAAAAACTTGATTAATAAAGATGTTTTTGCAAAAGTGGTTTCAGAAAATGATTTTCCAAAGAGCACAGGACTCTCCAGCTCAGGCTCTGGTTTTGCTGCTTTAACTCTGGCGGCTGTTAAAGCAATCGGTTTAAATCTATCAGAAAAAGAATTATCAATTTTGGCCAGGCAGGGTTCTGGCACAGCTTGTCGTTGCGTTTGTGGTGGTTTTGTTGAGTGGCTAGACGGAAACACTTCTGAAGAATCTTATTCTCAAAGTTTTGCTAGACCAGAAGATTTTGTGATTAGAGATCTTGTAGCAGTTGTTTCAGAAGACAAAAAGGATCTTAGTTCTACAGAAGGTCACGATTTGGCAGAAACTAGTTTATTTTTTGCCGCTCGTCAAGAAAAAATCCAAGAAAAGCTCTTACAAGTTAAACAAGTAATTTTGCAAAAAGACTTTACAACTTTGGGAGAAATAGTCGAAGCTGAAGCTTTAGAATTTCATAGTATTTTATTGACCAGCAGACCAACAATTTTATTGTTTTATCCAGGTACTATTGAAGTTATGCAAGCTGTCCGTCAATTGAGAAAAATTGGTGTACCTGCTTATTTCACCATTAATACTGGTTTTAATATTCATGTTTTAACTTTACCTGAGTATGAGCAAGAAGTTTTGAGAATGCTGCAGAGTCTGCCAAGCGTGCAAAAAGTAATTTCTTCTGGAGTTGGTGAGAAGCCAAAGTATTTAGACAAGCATTTGTTCTAAAATTTAAGAGTAGAGCTACTTGCTTCGTATTGCTTAACTACTTCTTGGCAATAAATGTATTTTCCATATTCAAAAGCTTTTTCAGAAATGTTTTTATCACTTCCTTTATCTTCTTTGATCGCTTCTTGAACAAAGCCTTGGGCGACTCCACCAGCTTCTTTAGCTTTTTCTGCGAGTATTTTTACTTGTGAAAGTCCGTTTTCACCTAATTTCTCCAAATCATTTTGACTGACTTTAATGTCATCTATTTTTATGTCTTTTTGACTGTTCCAAGGTAAAGTAATTTTTTTAGGAATTTGTTTTTCAATATTTGGCAAAATTTGATTAGTAAGTAGTTCTTTAGCCTTAACTAATTTATAGGCAAAAAATAAAATGATTAAAAAAACAAAGACAATAAACAATTTTCTAAACATATTTTCATTTTAGCAGAAAGAGTAGTGCTTGAATCAATCTAGAGTGCGTGTACTAGGACTCGAACCTAGAACCGCCAAGGTATAAGCTTGGAGCTCTAACCAATTGAGCTATACACGCGGGTTTGCACCAGGTGTAAATTTTACTATTCTTTTCTGTTTTATAGAAGTAGTAGGAGAAGAGCTCCAACTCCAAGAGTGCCTAGACCTGCTTTGACATAATTCATCCAGTCAGCAGGGCCAGATTGGGTATTAACTTTGACAGGACGAACAATGATTGTTTCGCCATTTGGCAGTTTGCATTGAGCGTCACTTGGATTGACATCTAGACGACATTGGCCGTTGTAACAAATGTGACTAATATTGCTACAGTCAGCATTAGCGTTACAGGTGTCGTTACATCCTACTGTTGTGATAACGGTAGTTACAGAATTAGTTGGAGCGACAGTGACAGTTGTGGTTGGAGCTACTGTTTTAGTTGCAGTAACAGTTGCGGTAACAGTTGCAGTTGGCACGATTGTAGTGGTCACAGTTACCGTCACAGGAGCCTCACAGCAATTTTTAGTACTTGGATTGGCTACACAAGCATCTAAATACTTATTGTCTGCACAGTATTTAATAACTTTGCCAGCAGCATCTGTTTTCGAAGTAGAAATACAAGCGAAACCAGTTTTACAGTCGGTACTTGTTTTACAGTCTTTTTCTCCACAAGAAAGAAGTGTTACTTCTGGAGCAGTACAACATTTTTCAGCTTTTTCACTTGCCGTAGCTGTTAAACAAGCATCTTCATAGGCTGGTTTAGCACAATATTTAGATCCATCTGCTGGTCCAACACAAACTAGATTGGTTCCACAGTCAGTATCGGCTACACAACCACTTAGTCCACAGGAGATTTTGTCTGGTGTGGCAACAGTGAATTCTAGAGTACAAGTTTGAGTTTTTTCAATGTAAGCAGCTGGTTTGGACTGAGGAACGTTAGGAGCAATTGGGCTAGTATCTTGCTTTTGACTAATTAAGAAAACACTTACGGCGCCGCCAATAAAAATCAATAGTCCAAGTAACATGGCGATGGCTTTAAGATTGCTTCTTTTACCAAAAGACATACTTCCATCTTGTTTAGACTTAAGATATTTAGCTGGTTCTTTGTTTTGATCTACATTCATTTTATTTTAATTAGTGTTAGCTGACGTGGTAGCTGGAGAACCTGTGACAATCTCCCAGGACTGGCATTCAGCTCCTACACAAATACGTCCTTGAGCCACATAGTCTCCAGTATTACGAATAATGTATGAGTCTGAAATGTTCTTAGCTAAAGCTCCGGTATTATCTGTCAAATCAGTCCAGAAATTGGTATTACGAGCCCAGATTCTAAATTCATAGTCAAAGGCGACGTCTTGATTGCCAACAGCAGAGCAGCGGAAGCGAACTTGATCTCCGTCTTTTAGATTGGCGTCATCGCTAGCCTCCATAATATTGTTAGTTTCATCTAGGATTTCAATAGAAGCACAAACTGGGATTGGTTGACTTTGACAACAGTTAGCAACTGTTGGATTAGCAGCACAAAATAGTTGATTTTCTCCAAGAGCACAGATCTTCTTTGCTTGTCCACCTGAAGTTACTGGCTGACAGGTTAGTCCGGTGGTGCAGTCTGTATTTTGATTGCATCCGAATTCGCCGCAGGTGAGAAGTACTGGAGGAAGTGTTGGAGTTCCAGTTGGAGGCTCAGTTGGGGTTGTAGTGGTAGGTGGTTCTTCCGGTGGCTCTTCTGGTGGCTCTTCACAGTCACTACAGACAGCGTTGGCGTCTTCACATATATCTCCACAGCTTCCACCGCTACCGATTACCCACCAGCCATTGCCTGTTCCACCACAGTGACAGCGACTGAGTCCTGCTTCGGCACATGTTTCAACACGAGAAGTGCTTGGATTATCGCACCAATCTCCACCCATAGATTCACTAGTACATGGATCGTCATTAGTAATCCAACCACAAATAATTCCACCACTACCATTATCTCTACAGTGATCGTTGTAACATCTGCCTCTGATTTCGGCCATTCCAGCGTCGCATCCTCCTACACCAACTGGAGTTGATGGTATACAAGCGCCATCTATCATAGTGGATCCAGGGACACATCTTCCATTAGCGCCACAGTATGGATCTCCGGTTGCACAGACTTCAGATGCTTGCTGTCTGTTATCTTGATTTTGTTTAGTTAGAAGGTAGCTAGAAAAAACACCAATAACCAAAAAGAAGACCACTAATAGGCCTGCTATCTTAGTATTTGCTTTTTTCTTTGGGCCAAATGTGCTTTTTGAATTGGTTGTTTCTACTTTATCTGTCTTTAAAGAGCCCAGTCCACTATTTAAAGTAGCTCCTAGGTCTTTGCTGTCTTCTTTTGGTTTTTCTTCAAAAGAAGATGCACTCCTATATTCTGGAACTTCTGGTTCTTTGGCCAAATCGCTCCAAGGAGAGTCTATTCTTTCTTCTATTTTATCTTCACCAAATGAATTTACTGGGTCATTAACGACAGAATCTGCCTGATCTTTTTTATATTTAGCTGGTAGGAAATCTCTAGGATTGTTCATTAGAAACAAATAAAAATTCTATAAATTAAGAATAACTTATTTATAATTATCTTTGCAAGAGGGTACTTTTCTGTGTTATTCTCTCTTTCAAAATGAAGGGTTCAAAAAATATGCAAACATCTTATATTCGTGAGAAAAATTTACACTTCAAAGAAGAAAAAAACAAAGTCTTGATCTTAAAGAAAGATAAAAAAACCTTTATTGAATTAAATGAGCTTGGTTTAATTATTTGGAAATTACTTGAATCTAAAAAAACAGTCAGTCAGATAATGAATAAGATCTTAAAAGAATATGAGGGTGTGGAAAAAGAAGAGCTCAAGAAAGACGTTGAGGATTTCATTGCTTCATGCTTAAAAAATTCCATAATTAAAGTGTCTCCATAATAAAATTATGAATAAGATAAAAAAGGAAGAAATCATTTACTTATTAAAAAAAAGAAAACTCGAGGAT
>CAJBWJ010000076.1 GCA_903959355.1 uncultured bacterium | reverse complement strand
CTTAAAATTATCATAAAAAAGTAGGTACTTTTTTAACCAGTCATTGGCATTTAAGAATTTTTTTTGACAATCATCACGATCAAAAATAAATTTCATTTGTAAAATTTCGTAAGCTTCATAGAGACTTCTTCTATTTTCATCGATCGTTAAATCAAATTCATCTAACCATAAATTTAAACACCAAGCATTATCTTTTTCTCGGCTAGGTCTTTTATCTTTTAATTTGGTCAAAATAATTAATATGAAACGACTTATCCATAAAGTGTTTTTTTGACAGATGATCATAAAATCTAAATCATCTTCTTTTTTTGCATTATCAACAGCTGTGGAGCCAGTTAAAATGATTGCTTTAACAAAAGGAACTTTTTTAGCTAATTCAACAAATTCTTTAGCTCGAATTTGTTTTTCAGCAATAAACTGAGCTCTTTTTTTTCTATTAAGCAAATCTTTTTCTTTTAAATAAAAATATTGGCCATCACTTTGAATTAAAGATTGATCTAACAATTTCTTTAACGATTGTTTTATTTTTTGTTTGGAAAAGAATATTTTTTTTGGAGCTTTTGGTAAACGATTAGTTATCTCATCCGTGGTTAAAGCAAAGGAAAAACAGCTGCTGTAAATCAAAGTCAATAAAACTAGATAATCGTATTCGTTCATATTTCTATTGGGCGACAAGGCTAATATACGCTATAATTTCGATATTATGAAGATTTATTCTTGGAATGTGAATGGCATTCGTGCCATTGCTAAAAAAGGCTTTTTTACTTGGATTAAAGATCTAGATGCTGACATCGTTTGCTTACAAGAAACCAAAGCTTCTCCAGATCAATTGGGCTTTGATTTAACGGAAATTGTTCCGTATGAAAGCTCATTCGCTTCTGCAGAAAAAAAAGGCTACAGCGGTGTAGTTACTTACACCAAAGAAAAACCAATCTCGATTCAAATTGGTTTAAATGAAAATAAATTTGATCGCGAGGGTCGCACCATCATAAGTAAATACAAAAATTTCACTTTATTTAATATTTATTTTCCAAATGGTAAAGCTTCTCCAGAGAGATTGGCTTATAAAATGACCTATTATAATTTTTTACTCAATTACTTAAAAGAATTACTAAAAACTGAAAAGAATATTGTAATTTGTGGAGATGTAAACACAGCTCACCAAGAAATTGATCTGGCCAGACCAAAAGAAAACGAGCTAATTTCAGGATTTTTGAAAGAAGAAAGAGCTTGGATTGATCAATTGATAGAACTTGGTTTTATTGATAGTTTTCGCTCACTTCATCCAAAAGAAAAAGATCGTTATAGCTGGTGGAGCCAACGCTCTGGTGCCAGACCTAGAAATGTGGGTTGGAGAATTGATTATTTCTTTGTTAGTAAAAATCTAGAAAAAAACTTAAAAAAGGCTGAGATTCATAATCAAATCATGGGCTCAGATCATTGTCCAATTTCTATTGAATTAGCTTAATGCTAAAATATAAAAATGCTAAATGAAAAATTCATTATCTTAGGAGCACTGCTTTCTTTTTACGGTGGGCTTAGTTACTTAATTGATACCATCAAAGGTAAAACCAAGCCAAATAGAATCACTTGGTTTCTTTGGGCTTTAGCTCCTGCAATTGCTTTTGTGGCAGAACTCGAAAAAGGAGTTGGAATGACATCCTTAATGACTTTTATGGTTGGCTTTAATCCTCTATTAATCTTTTTAGCCTCTTTTATTAATAAAAAATCTTATTGGAAATTAAATAAAATGGATTATGTCTATGGAGCCATTTCTTTATTTGCTATTATCATTTGGAAATTAACAAATAATGGAAATCTAGCTATATTTTTTGCAATTCTGTCTGATGCCTTTGCCTCTATACCTACAGTTATTAAATCTTATCGTGAACCAGAAACAGAAAATAGTAAAATATTTTTCTTTGGTTTAATTAATGCCAGCATTACTCTTTTAACGATTAAGGTTTGGAGTTTTGCTCATTTTGCTTTTCCAATCTACATTTTCATTATCTGTGCGCTGATTTACAGCTTAGTAAAATTCAAGTTGGGAACAGTTTTAAAAAATCGCAAAAAAGCTAACTTGTCAGTTTAAAATAAGTTAAAATATCTTGTAACAGTTGTTTAATTTCCAAATCAGAAGCATCTTTGTTATTTAAAAGCCAAAGTTTACCCTGTTTGTTTTCTTCAATTTCTTTTTCTAGCTGTTCTTTTTTATGAGCAAAATCATATTGACTCTTCAATCTTCTTTTAATTTGCTCTTTATCCAAATCTCTATCTAGCAATCTCTTTTCTTGAATAGCTTCATCAACAGACAAAAGAATCATATTATAGTTACTAAGCTGACTCATTTCTGCTTCAACTAGTAAAGAAGCATTGAGAAAAATTAAACCTTTTTTGTCTTTCAGTTCACGACGAAGACGGACTAAAATTGGGGTATCCATGATTTCATTTAAACGATTAAGCTTTTTCTGATCAGCAAAAACAATTTCACCAAGCGCTTTGCGATTAATACTACCATCAGCATTGCTCACTTCTGCGCCAAAAGTATCAATAATTTGCTTGCGTACCACAGCATATTTTTCTTCTTTGAGATCATCCTGAATTTGCCAAGATAAACGATCTAGCTCGATATTATGAGCTTCCAACTTAAGCTTATGAGTTAACTCTACTAGCTTATCTCCTACATAAGATTTACCTGCACCGATTTCGCCAGTTAGACCAATAATGCATTGCCCACTTAATTTAGCTTCTACGCATTGTTTAACATAAGGCGGAACATAATCCTGAATTAAACCTTGTTCTTTCTGGATGTCTTTGACTGCACTAGAACTTATGTGCGCTAAGCTAGGTTTAGCAAAAAGAATAAAAGTATCGATACCAAGCTTTTGACTCTCACCCAAATTATGTAAGCTCATTTCATATTCAAAATCATTGCTACTGCGAACACCTTTAACAATCACATTAATGTTATTTTCGTAAGCAAAATCAACCAACATTCCAGAAAATGATTTAACTTCAACATTTTTGAGATTAAGCAAAGATCTTCTAGCCATCTCAGTTCGCTCTTCTAAAGAAAAAAGATATTTTTTACTTGGATTAACGCCGATTGCCACCACTAAACGATCAAAAACTGCTGCTGCACGATTGATGATATCAAGGTGACCAAAAGTAATTGGATCGCCGGAAAAAGCGTAAATAGCTGACTTCATAAGATGAACAATTATAACATTAGCTCGATTATTCTATGACAATTCTAGCATCAAGAACTTTAGCTCCATCTTTGGTAGCTAACAATGGATTAATGTCTAATTCCACTATTTGTGGAAAATCGCTCACTAATTGAGATAAACGACCAATCGCTTCAATAATACTTTCTTTGTCAGCGGCTGCTTCACCTCTAACACCATCAAGTAATTTACTAGAACGAAGGCCACTAATCATTTTCAAGATATCGGTTCTAGTTAGTGGAGCAAAAGCAAAATTCACATCTTTAAAAACTTCCACATAGATACCGCCCAAACCAAACATTAACATGGTTCCTAAAGTATTTTTGTTAATACCAAGAATTAATTCGGCACCTTTTTTAGCCATTTCCATCAAGAGAACACCTTCTAACTTGGCTTCTGGTTTATTAGCAGCGACTCTGACCATCATTGCCTCATATTCACCGACAACATTATCGACACTCACTCCCAAACTAACCCCACCAACATCACTCTTGTGCAAAATATCTGGTGAAACAATTTTCATCGCCACCTGACAATTAAATTCTTGCATAATTTTTAAAGCTTCATCACTATTTCTAGCGATAGCTGATCTAAGCAAAGGAAAACGATAGGCTTTCATAATTTCCATGGCTTCTGCTTCTGGAAATGAAGTTTGACCTCTATCTTTTGCTGCTGCAAATATCTGAGCAACTTTTTCTTTATCAACGTCGCTATAGCTTAAAAATTCTTCATTTTTTTCTTGACTCCAATTACTGAATTTAGCAAATTTAGCCATAGCTGCTGCTGCTGGTTCCGGAAAAGCAGTAGTAGCTATTTTATTAGCTCGCAAAATTTCTACGCCACTCGCAACCAAAGCTCTGCCCATTAAACTCACCACGACTGGTTTGTTGCTAATCTGACGCATTTTAACAACTGCCTCTGCAGTTTTATCTGGCTCAGTCATCGACTGAGGAGTTAAAAGCACAATAATGGCATCCGTATTTGGATCTTCTGCTAAAACATTAATAGTTTTTTCATAAACTTCTCCAACGGCATCACCTAAAACATCAACTGGATTGTGAGTACTTGCTGAAGGAGGTAAAAATGAACGAAGCTTAACCACAGTTTCTGGAGCTAGATCTGCCATTTCCAAACCATTTTCAATAACAGCATCGGTAGTTAAAACACCTGGACCGCCAGCATTTGTGATGATCGTTATTTTTTTAACCGCCTGAATTTGATTCATGGAAAAAACTTGAGCAAGATCAAAAAGCTCACTAATGCTATTAGCACGAATCATGCCAGCTTGAGCAAATAAAGCTTGATAAGCACTGTCGCCTGTACTAAGTGAGCCTGTGTGAGAAGCTATGGCGCCAGCACCAGCAGCAGTTTTACCAGATTTAAGAACAATCACTGGTTTTGGATTAGCTCCGCGATTCAAATCTCTCAAAGCAGCAATTAATTCTGGAGCATCTTCCAATGATTCGGCATACATGCAAATCACTTTAGTTTTTGGATCAGCGTGTAAATATTTGATTAAATCTAATTCACTTAGAGCAGCTTTATTGCCAATACTTAAAAACTTGGAAAATCCAATACCAAGATCTTTGGCGTAATCTAAAACAGCAGTGCAAAGAGCACCACTTTGAGAAAAGAAGGCTACATCGCCAACTGGTGGCATTACAGCTGCAAAAGAAGCGTTCATTTTATGTTCAGCATTAATAGCACCAAGACAATTTGGGCCAACCAAAGTCACGCCGAGTTCATTACAGGTGGCAGCCAACTGTTCTTCTAATTCCAAATTGCCCATTTCTTTAAAACCAGCTGAAATGACGATAGCGGCTTTAGCACCTTTACTCGCTACTTTTCTAATTTCATCTGCCACAAATTTGGCTGGAATTGCTACTACTGCCAAATCAATTTCTCCTTCAACCTCAGTCACCTCATGATAAGCCTTGCGACCATAAAGCTCATCGATTTTAGGATTAATAGGATAAATTTGACCCTCATAGCCTTGTTGTACTAAATTTTTAACTACATCATTGCCAACTGTTTTCTCTCGACTAGAAGCCCCAATAATGGCAATTGATTTTGGATAAAAAAGCACATCTAAATTCATATTTTCTTTCTATTTCATGGACTAAACAGCCACAACTTTATTTCCTAAATATTTTTTAAAAATTTCTTCTGCTTTACTGATTTCTAGTTTACTTGGCGGTTTAACATTTGCCAACTCATACTTACGGCCCAGAGCCTTATATTTAAAAACTCCAAGCTCATGATAAGGAATAATTTCCACTCTTTTGACAGTCTTGTATTCTGCAAAATATTTTGCCCAAGCTTCTAAATATTCTGGCTGATCAGTCCATCCTGGCACTAGAACATAACGCAACCACATTTCTTTACCAGTTTCCTCGCGATAAGCAGCATTTTTGAGGGTATTCTCATTGCTAGCTTTAGTTAGTTTCTGATGCCAAGTTGGATCGATATGCTTCACATCAAGTAAAACAATGTCTGTAACATCGTAAAGCGCTTTTACATCTTGATCAAAAATAGCTCCACAAGTATCTAAACAGGTATTAAAACCATATTTCTTACATTCTTTGAAAAGTTCAGTTAAGGCGGTTGCTTGAAGTGTTGGCTCTCCACCAGAAATAGTTAAGCCACCAGTTTGACCAAAATTCGGCAAGCCATCTTTTGTACCAGCTGCTTTTTGCTCTGCAAAAAGACAGGGTCCAAAATAGCTTCTCTCTTTTTCTAAGAGCTCGATTATCTCTTTGGTCTCAATTGTTTTCATTTCCTTAGTTTCCAAAGCTTGTGTGTCTGGATTGTGACAATAGACACAGCGAAACTGACAACCTTGAGTAAAAATCACTAGGCGAATTCCTGGTCCATCATGAGTACCAAAGGTATCTAAAGAATGAATTTTTAACATTTAGATTTTAACCCTACATGCTTTCGTGAAAAGTTCTGGCAATTACTTCTCTTTGATGATCTTTGCCAAGTCTAATAAAGTTAACTGCATAACCAGAAACACGGATCGTTAATTGTGGATACTTTTCTGGATGCTCCATGGCATCTTCCAAAGTTTCACGATTTAAAACATTCACATTGAGGTGATGAGCATTTTTATTAAAATAGCCGTCCAACATAGCTAGCAAATTATTGATTTGAGCTTCTTTGTTTTCACCAAGTGTTTTTGGAACGATTGAAAAAGTATTAGAAACTCCATCACGAGCATTTTTATAATCAATTTTGGCAACTGAGTTAAGTGAAGCTATAGCTCCAGAATGATCTCTGCCATGCATTGGGTTAGCTCCAGGAGCAAAAGCTTCTCCCGCTTTTCTTCCATCTGGAGTGGCTCCTGTTTTCTTACCATAAACCACGTTAGAAGTGATTGTTAACACAGATAAAGTTGGAACAGCATCACGATAAATATGTTGCTTGGCCAATTCTTGATTAAAATCTTTGACCAATTTTTGAGCAATATCATCAACTTTATTGTCATCATTGCCATACATTGGATATTCGCCTTCTACCTTAAATTCTTTGGTCAAACCATCTTCATTACGAACAGCACTTACTTTGGCAAATTTAATTGCAGAAATAGAATCAGTCACCACACTAAGTCCTGCTATACCAAAAGCCATGTTTCTCTTAACTTTAGTATCCATGAGAGCCATCTGGGCGCGCTCATAATAATATTTGTCATGCATATAATGAATGACGTCCATTGTATTGACATAAGCTTTGGCAAGATAAGCGACAGTTTTTTCAAATCTTTTTTCAAACTCTTGGTATTCAATTGGTCCTTCTGGCATTTTTGAAATATCTGGCACAATTAATTCACCAGTTTTTTCGTCACGTCCCTCATTTAGAGCAAGAAGTAAAGCCTTGGCTAAATTACAACGAGCACCAAAAAATTGCATTTCTTTGCCGGTCTCCATCATTGAAACGCAGCAGGCAATACAATAATCATCACACTGACTAACTTCGCGCATCAAATTATCATTTTCGTATTGTAGCGACGAGGTATCTATGGAAACTTGAGCACAGAATTTCTTAAAGCCCTCTGGTAACTTATCTGACCAAAGGATAGTCAAATTTGGCTCTGGAGCTGGACCAATGTTGTATAAACTTTGCAAAAATCTAAAACTGGTCTTAGTAATTTTATGTTGACCATTAGCAAAAAATCCACCAACAGCCTCAGTAATCCAAGTTGGATCACCAGCAAAAAGCTCATTGTAAGCATCCATACGCAAATGACGAATTAAACGACATTTCATGATGAAATGATCAACTAATTCTTGAGCTTCTACTTCGGTTAGACTACCATCTTCCAAATCTCTTTCAATATAAATATCAAAAAAAGTACTAACATTTCCTAAACTCATAGCAGCACCATCTTGTTCTTTAAGAGCAGCCAAGAAACCAAACCAAGTCCATTGAATTGCTTCTACAGCAGTTTCTGCTGGTTTTGAAATATCAAAACCGTAAGAAGTAGCCATAATTTTCATGTCAGTCAGGGCTTTGATTTGTTCGCTAACCTCTTCACGAAGTTGAATAATGTCGTTAGTCATGACGCCATCCAAAGCATCTTTATCTGCTTTTTTGGCCTCAATTAAACGATCAATGCCATAAAGAGCTACACGACGATAATCACCAATGATACGACCACGAGCATAATTGTCTGGAAGACCAGTTAAAATTCCAGTAGAACGCAACTGGCGCATAGTTTTGGTGTAAGCATCAAAAACGCCATCATTATGAGATTTACGATATTTGGTAAAAATTTCTGAAACTAAAGGCTCAATCTTATAGCCATTTTCTTCACAGGCAGCTTCGACCACTCTAGCGCCACCATAAGGCTTTATTGCTCTTTTAAGCGGAGAGTCTGTTTGAAAACCAACAATTTTTTCTAAATCTTTATTTAAATATCCAGGACTATGACTAGTGATAGAAGAAATAGTTTTAGTATCAATATCTAAAACACCGCCGTTTTTGATTTCTTGTTTTAATAATTCACTGCATTGATTCCAAAGTTTTTCTGTAGCTTTTGTTGGACCAACTAAAAAAGAGTTATCTCCGTTATATGGAGTTAAATTATTTAAAATGAAATCTCTGGTATTGATTTCTTCTTGCCACTTACCAAGTTTAAATTGATTTTTCATAAATTTAAGTGATTTCTTTATACTTTTTAAAAGATACTAGAATGTGGGAAATTGTAGCTAAAAACAATTAAAAAAGATAGAATGAATGAATGAAAAAAAACAGTAAAATAAGCTTAGAAAATCACGACACAATTTACGATGTTAGCAATTGGATGATCTTCAAAAAAAATCTTTTAGCCGGTTTTGCTCGCAGTATTGGCTCATGGTTTTTTAATATTATTTTTTT
>CAJBWJ010000075.1 GCA_903959355.1 uncultured bacterium | reverse complement strand
TTACGACGTGGACAATGACGGAACCCGCCGCCACAGTCGAAGTAGCAATAGACACGATGGCATGGATTATAAATAGACAAAGCAAATAAGACAAGCGGCTGTTTTTTTGCTAACATAAATTCAGTAAATAACTTAAATAGTCGATAAAAAAAAGAATTTTAATGCAGCAAAATTACCCAATTAATCCAAGACTTCAAAAGAAAAGAAAAATTTTATTATCTTTTTTGGCACTGCTTTTTACTGCTGGAGGAGTCATGGCTGGAGCTTGGCAAATCAAAGTAGTTAGAGAATTTTTTGGCCAGGCTAGCGGTATGCCTGCTAATTTAATTGTTGACGTAAGCGCAGTTCTTGGACCAATGCCTAGACCATGGCGTAATCTTGCTCAAGGTGGCGAGGATCATGCTTGGCGTATTGATAAATTAACTCCGCAGGTAGCTGCCCTCAAACCAGAGTACATCCGCTTAGATCATGTTTATGACTTTTATGAAATTGTTCAAGGAGGACCAGGCAATGTTAGTTTTGATTGGACTAAATTTGATTTGATTATTGATGACATTGTAAAAACTGGCGCTAAACCATACATCTCATTGAGTTACATGCCTCCTGCTATTTCTTCTGGAGATATTTTGGCCTACCCAACCAATTGGGCAGACTGGCAATTAGTTGTTCAAAAAACTATCGAACATGTCAGTGGGACCAAAGGTATTCGAGATGTTTACTATGAAGTTTGGAATGAGCCAGATCTCTTTGGTTCTTTTAAATATTATGGTGATAAAAATTATTTAACCTTATATGGTTACGCTAGTGCTGGTGCTAAAAACGCCAGAGGTGCCCTACCATTTAAATTGGGTGGACCGGCTATTACAGCTCTTTATGAAAACTGGTTTACAGCTTGGGCTAAAGGCTGCGTCGATAATAAATGGCGTTGTGATTTTTTCTCTTGGCACAGATATAGTACTGATCTGGATCAATTTGCCAAAGACATGCAATCAGCTAAAGAATGGGTGCAAGCATATCCTCAATTAGAGCCGACTTTGGAATTTCAAATCACTGAGTGGGGTTTTGATAGTAACAATAATCCTGGATATGACAATCAATATGGAGCAGCTCATACTGCAGCCGGTGCTATTTCCATGAGCAATAATGTACAAAGAGCTTTTGCTTTTGAAATTCAAGATGGCAAGGATCCAGCTGGCCAAAATTATTGGGGACGCTGGGGATTATTTACTCATAATGATTTTGGCGCCAATAGTAAACCTCGTTACAGAGCTTTAAAAATGGTAGATAGCATTGCTGATCAGCGTTTACAAATCACTGGCCTTGGATCTTGGGTAAAAGCCTTGGCAGCTAAAAATGACAAAGGTGAAACAGAATTGGTGATCGCTAATTTTGACTCCAAATCTTCGCATAGTGAATTAGTACCGATCACTTTTATCAACATTGAACCAGGTTCATATACTCTCAGTAAAGAATTCCTTGGTGGATCCAAACAAAGTCAAGAAATAGCTACCACTGCAGCTGCACTTAGAGCTGAGGTTTTTATGCCTGTTAATGAAGTAGCTAAAATTAAATTAACTAAGAATTAAATTCATTTAACTAGCGACTGAATCTTTTCCTTAAAAGTGGCAAAAGAATAGACGCTGGTGCTTTGATGAATTTGCAAAGGTTTGTAGCTAAAATTTTGTTCAAAATTTTTAATAGCCTGACTTAAACTCTCAACATTTAGATCTTCAAAAAATATTCCTGTTTTTCCTGAAGTTATAGTTTCTCTTGGTCCACCAGAATTATGGGCAATGACTGGTGTACCAAAAGCCATCGCTTCTACTGGCACCATCCCAAAATCTTCATCTTCCACTGGATAAAGCAAGGCCTTTGCATCGCGATACAAACTAGCCAATTCAACATCATCAACTGCTCCTAAAAATTCTACATTAGCACCAGCCATTTCTTTCAAACCAGCCAGCATCGCTCCAGAACCGACCATTTTTAGCTCTAAACCCAATTCGGTCGCTACTTGCACTGCTAATTCTGGATGTTTAGCCATCGCTAAGCGATTCACATATAAATAATAAGAATTTCGTTTTTGTTGGCTAAAATCTTGTAATTTTTGGTCACTTAATTTATTAAAAAAGCTTGCTGCTTGATCATAAATTTTAATTGGCGGATTGATAATAATACTCTCTCTTTTATAAAATTTTTTGATTCTAAGAGTTGTTTCTTTAGAGTTGGCAATAAAAACATCTGGATTTTGCGAAGCAGTGAAGTCCATTTGTCTAACAAAATGATTGAGAAAATTACCAGCAAAACGAGTTAAAGGATTTGCTTGCCAATTACTTTTGGCGCTGTAACCATATAAAACTCTTGGAGGTGTGTGACAATAACAAAAATGTTTGCCATTTGAAACGACGACTGCTTTGGCAAAATAAGCATTGGAGGAACTAATCACCAAATCATATTCACTTAGATCGAACTGTTCAAAAGCCCATTTAGCAAAAATACGCATGGGAGAAAAAAGTTTTTTATAAAAAGGCAAATTGATTAGCTTGCTTTGACGAATATCCCAACTAGCAAAACGCTGCCAATTCTGACCCATCGCAACTTCATCAACAAAAGCCGTGTAGACTGGAGCATCTGGATAAATTTCATGTAAAGCTTCTAAAACGCGCTCAGCTCCACCATATTCTCGCAAATAATCGTGAACTAAAGCAATTTTTAAAGAAGATGTTTTTGACATATTTTTAATTATTTATTTAAAACAAAGCTTCCTGCACTGATGCTTCAAAAGCATCTTTTGGCAAAGAATTGATTAAAGATTTAAAACCAAGTCTTTGAAAAATTTCAATGATTTGATTTTTATCGTAAGAAGTTACGCGACAATTTTCTAGATTAAAATCAATTGGAGCTTCACATTCAATAGTTGCCAAATCTTTACTCATAAAAGCTGATTCTTTGCCACTCAACAGTTTTTCCAAAAGAGCACCTTTTATTAAACTGTCTCCAGTTGGATTTTGATCCAAAAATTCATAAATCTTTTCGATGGTTTCAAATTTTTGAATAAGAGCTGCTGCAGTTTTTGGACCAACTCCTTTAATACCTGGAATATTGTCAGAATTATCGCCCATTAAAGCTTTGAGATCGATTACTTGAAGCGGTTTAATACCAAGTTTTTTCTCCACCATGGAGGCATCGTATTCGATATCACCTTTTTGTTTGCCGCGAGCCGGCATCCAAATATGGGTATCATCATCAACCAGCTGAAAAGAATCTTGATCACCGGTAACGATGATCGTTAATAGAGTTTTGTCTAAGTCTTCAACTTTGCAGTTAACAGTGCCAATGAGATCGTCTGCTTCGAAACCTTCCATTTCAAATTTGGGAATTCCAAGAGCTGATACCACATCTTTAACGATTTGAATTTGAGGAATTAGATCATCTGGCATTTTTGCTCTTTGAGCTTTATAGCCATCAAATTTTTTGTGACGAAAAGTTGGCTTTGGATGATCAAAACAAACTGCGGCATATTCTGGTTCAAAGTAGGAGATGGCATTGAGTACCATTTTGCTAAAACCATAGACTGCATTGACCAACTGACCGTTTGGATCACTTAAACCAGGTATAGCGTAATAGGCCCGGTAAATCAAAGCATGAGCATCAACTAAAAGGAATTTACGACGAGAAGACATGATTTAATTTTAACAGAGAGTTAAAATTATTGTTTTTTAGTTACAAAAGATAATCCAATTATGATTTCTTCTCACCTTTTTGCAAAATGATAAAATCAGTTTTTTTCTTGGTTTCTTCTACAGCTCCACTTATTTGATCTAATTTTGCAGAAATTCGCTCAAATTCATAATTATCTCTTTTTCTATGAAGTTGATCTACCAAACTACCAATAATACTACTGGTCATGACTACACCAATGATTTGTAAAATCATACCAAGTGCTCTGCCTTCAAAAGTTACCGGAACAACATCTCCATAGCCAACTGAAGTAACGGTCGAGACCATCCACCAGATGGAATCCTCAAGATCATGGATCTTAGCATTTGGTTTGCCTGCTTCAAGAGGCACAACTAAAATGGCCAAAGAAAAAGAAAGAAAAAAAAGTGAAACTAAAATCTTACGCAAAGTACGCTGACGAAATAACTGGGCAAGTATGTGTCTCACGATTTAAATTATACAGCTTTAGCTTTTGGCATGTCCATGAGCTTAGCAAATTCATCTGAATCCAAAGTTTCTTTGTCTAGCAAATTCTCAGCAATTTTATCTAAGCTGGATTTATATTTTTTGAGTAGATCCATAGCTCTTTTTTCTGCTTCAGAAATATAATTCATCATTTCATCATCGACTTTTTCTTGTAATTTAGTTGATGGCTTGTCTGGCTCACCCCAAGCTCTACTGTAGTCTTCATTTTCATACTGTAAACCAAAGTTCATTGGTCCAAGTTTACTCATACCAAAGCGCACGACCATACTACGAGCGATTCTGGTGGCACGATCGATGTCACTACTAGCACCAGCAGTTTGCTCATTAAAGATCAACATCTCAGCAGCTCGACCACCCAACATAACTACCATATCATCGAGTAATTCAGATTTTAGAACCTGCAGCTTGTCTTTTTCTGGAGGAGTAAAAGTATAACCAAGAGCCTGACCTCTAGAAACAATGGAAATACGATGCACTGGATCTGCATATGGCAAGACATGAGCTAGAACAGCGTGACCAGCCTCATGATAAGCAGTCATCTTCTTTTCTTCGTCATCCTGCAAACGCTTCTTACTAGGACCGTACTTAACCTTTAAAGAAGCTTCTTCGATGTCTTCTAAGGTCACTTCTTCACGACTTTCTCTGGCAATGGCGATAGCAGCTTCATTGAGCATATTTTCTAGGTCAGCTCCAGAAAAACCAACGGTGCGCTTAGCCACTTTTGACCAATCAAGATCTTTGGTGAAAGTTTTATTCTTGGCGTGAATACTTAAAATAAATTTACGCTCTTCAAGATCTGGTAAATTGATTTGAACACGACGATCAAAACGACCAGGTCTAATTAAAGCTGGATCAAGCATGTCACCACGATTAGTGGCAGCCATCACAATAACATTGTCATTTTGAGTAAATCCATCCATCTCCACTAAAATTTGATTAAGGGTTTGTTCACGCTCGTCATGAGAAGACATGCTATTACGACTTCTCATACGACCAATAGCATCAATTTCGTCAATAAAGATAATTGAAGGAGCAATCTTTTTGGCAGTTTCGAACAAATCTCTAGCACGAGAAGCACCAACACCGACTAACATTTCCATAAATTCACTACCAGCAATGGAAAGAAATTGAACACCTGCTTCACCAGCCACTGCTCTAGCTAATAAAGTTTTACCTGTACCAGCTGGACCAACTAAAAGAACACCTTTTGGAGTACGAGCACCAACTTTGGCATATTTCTTTGGATTTTTAAGAAAATCAACAATTTCTTCTAATTCTTTCTTGGCCTCATTCATACCACCAACGTCTTTAAAACTAATATTTTGCTTACCTTTGACAAAAACTTTGGCCTTACTCTTACCCATACCAAACATGGCATCACCACCACCTTTAGCTTGTTTAAAAACAACCATTAAGAAAACAAACATTAGAATAATTGGCAAGAAATTAATCACTAACTCCCAAAGCATTTGTAAGAAAGTAGCATCATGAATTTGAGTATCTACAGCAGCTAAATCAATGCCGGCGGCATTTAGAACCTGCAAAGCTTGTTGACCTTCTTCTTTTTTGGCAATTTTTTTGG
>CAJBWJ010000074.1 GCA_903959355.1 uncultured bacterium | reverse complement strand
TTTTTCCATAAAACAAAGTCATAAATTTATCAAAAATGAACAAGATTCTTAAATAAAGATGAGGTAAAATCTCAGCTTCTGAACAGTTTTTTACTCGGGTTTAAATTAAAAAAATCATTAAAAAGATAGTAAACATTTGCAAAAGTGTAAGAAATTTGTCATAGTAAATATCGTAAATTGAAAGCAAAAACTGCCCGCTTTCTTTTGCCAGTCAAAACTTTTTTAAGTAAAATATTTAAAAAAGATTTTGTTTTTCGTTCTTTAACCAAAATTTCTGACCATCACTCAACACTTCTATCGTGCCCATCTTGTCAGTACGAAGAACTTGAGATCCAATTGACTGTAAATTACTCAAAACCTCTGCATTTGGATGACCAAATTGGTTATTCAAACCACAACTTATCAGGCTAATTTCGGGTCTAGATCTGAGCAAAAACTCACTAGAAGAAGATGTTTTAGAGCCATGGTGCCCTATTTTTTGTATATCTACCTTAGTTATCAGTCCGCTCTCTATGAGTGCCACTTCTCTGGTGGTCTCGAGGTCACCAAGAAGTAAAAGTTTCAGTTCTCCAAACTGAGCAAAAATACCTATAGATCCGTCATTATCACTTGTTTTTATTCCCATGTTTTGCAATTCTTCGGCCGATAACTCATCTTCGGATTTCTGCCATAAAAAGCTTTTTGCTCTCTCAAGAGCGAGATATTCTTCCAGATCTAAATCAGATGGAGTTAGAAAACTCAAAAGTAGTGATGATTCTGTACTATTATACTTAGCCTGGTGGGAAGGGCTAAATTCAGAAAAAGCAATCTGTTGGCCCAAAAACGGCTCTTTGACGATGGTTCCAAGCTTCTCTATGGAGATGATTCTCTCTTTTAACTTGAGGAAACTCTCAGAATCCTTGTAAGTGTTCAGGGGTAAGAAAAGATAATTAATTGCATAGACCTGCGTCAATTGATCAAAACCGCCAATATGGTCATCATCAAAATGAGTTAATACTAATACATCAATCTTTTTATCTAAAAATGGCATGTGCTTATTCAAACAAGACAACACGCTTTCATCTGGACCGGTATCTATAAGCACCTGTGAATAGCCAAGACTGAGCAAAATTGCATCTCCCTGCCCAACATCGCAAACCGTAATATGCAAAAACTGATCTGGACTCTTGGCTAAGAACTCCCATAAAAAAATTGAAAAAGCAAAAAGTAAGAAAAAGACTTTCATTTGAAAACCCTATATTTATTTTTTGAGTATCTCTTATTTTTTAAATAAAAAACCCAGATAATGCTTAATATGTTTATTAGAAGAAAAACAATGGTAAATGAATCTTTGTTCTCGTTAAATATTAAGTTTTTCCAAGGAATTTTTTCTAAAAAATTTATCAAAAAAAATAATATATCTAGCGTTTTTAATATCGAAAAAGATAAAAGCTGCTCAAAAAAAGCTAAAGGAAAAATATTTGACAAAAAAAGAATGATGTATGAAGCTAAAAATAAGACAGTAAGAATCTCTACCAGAGGTAATATTAAAAAATTCGCTAAAATTGCCAAATAGTTCAATTCGGCAAAGTTAAAAATAAAAATTGGCATTAGAAAAAATTGAGCGCAAAAAGTAAGTAAGATACTTTTTAAGAA
>CAJBWJ010000073.1 GCA_903959355.1 uncultured bacterium | reverse complement strand
TAAAAAATGCTCGCGACCTTTCGGTCTAAACATTTTTTGTTTCGCCCTGTCTGCATGCTTACGCATGCTGATATATGCAGCTCTCGCTGTCTTGAAATAAAAAAATATATGAAAAAAAATAAATTACAAAAAAACAATTATCAAAACTTGCCAAATGAAACAGGTTTCTTTGGTGAATACGGTGGCCAATTTGTACCGCCACAATTAAAGAAAGCATTGGAGGAAGTTGCTGCTGCCTATGAAGTGGCGAAAAAAGATCCAGTATTCCAAAGAGAATATAAAACTCTTTTGGCAGATTATGTTGGTCGCCCTTCAGCTCTTTTCTTTGCCAAAAACCTAACTGAAAAGTTAGGCGGAGCCAAAATTTATCTCAAAAGAGAAGATCTTAATCACACCGGCGCTCATAAAATAAATCATTGTTTAGGTGAAGCACTTTTGGCTAAAAAAATGGGTAAGAAAAAATTACTGGCAGAAACAGGCGCTGGTCAACATGGCGTTGCTCTAGCCACAGCTGCTGCATTAATGGGACTGGAATGCGAAATTCACATGGGCGCTATCGATGTTGCCAAGCAGCATCCCAACGTCCTACGCATGAAAATGCTAGGGGCCAAAGTTGTCACTGTTAACAGTGGTGGCAGATGTCTCAAAGATGCTGTGGACAGTGCTTTTGGCGCTTACCTGAGTGATTATGAAAATACTTTCTTTGGCATTGGCTCAGTCGTTGGCCCACACCCATACCCAATGATGGTCAGAGATTTTCAGTCAGTGGTCGGTAGAGAAGCTCGCGAACAAATCTTGCTAAAAGAAAACAAGCTGCCTGATTATTTGGTGGCCTGCGTAGGTGGCGGTTCCAATGCCATGGGTCTTTTCCATGCATTTTTAAATGACGAGAAAGTGCAAATGATTGGTGTAGAGCCAGCTGGCAAAAGCTTCAAGCCAGGCGATCACGCTGCCACTCTGACTCTTGGAAAACCAGGTACCTTGCACGGCATGTTTACTTATTTACTGCAAGATGAACAAGGCAATCCCTTGTCAGTTCATTCCATCGCTTCTGGCTTGGATTATCCAGGCGTTGGCCCACAGCACTCGTACTTAAAAGATAAAGAAAGAGTTAAGTACACGACTGCCAACGACAAAGAAGCTTTGGCAGCTTTCTTAATGCTAAGTAAAGTTGAGGGAATTATTCCAGCGTTAGAAAGTGCTCACGCGATTGCTCATGCAGTGAAACTAGCCCCAACTCTTAGCAAAGAAAAAGTCATAATCGTTAATCTTTCTGGTCGTGGTGACAAAGACGTGGATTATGTTGGCGAGTTATTGGGAATTAGTTAAAATTTATTGAGTTCTTTATTAGCTAATTATGGGGCGCTGGATCAATCTAAAATTCCAGCGCCCCAATTGTAAAATTTGACAATCTTATCAATTAGACCTACAATCCATCCCATGTTTAGTAAATTAGTAGTCAGCGAAATCTATTATACCCACACTCGCGGGTAGTGATTTTCGTGGCTCTAAGCAGAAACTTTCACTCACCCGCCGGGTGAGTTTTTTTATGTCAAAAAAGAATTTAGTTACGAGCGTTAGAAGATTAGATAAGCGAAAAATCGTCTGGTCTTTTAGTGGCTATAACTACTGCAAGCGCTACCGGGGCTGATCTTTGTATTTTATAAGATCCGCCACGAGCGGATTTTTTTATTAAAGACAGTGAAAGCTGTCATCAATTATTTTAGAAAGAATTTTATGCAAACAATTAAATTTTTTAAACAGTCACCAGTGCCTCTCGAATTTCATCGACCAGTCATGGTGCAAGCCTTACAACTACCTCCAGTCAAAGAAAGACTTGAGGCAATTTTAGCAGCCGGTTGTAATACTTTTCTGCTTAACACCTCCAATATTTTCTTGGATATGTTAACCGATAGCGGTACGAACGCGATGAGCAAAGAGCAGTTCTCTGCCATGATGTTGGCCGACGAAGCTTACGCTGGTTCGCAAAGTTTTGTGCGCCTCCAAACTGCTGTGAGAGAGTTTTTTGGTAAAGAACATTTCTTGCCAGTTCATCAAGGTCGAGCAGCTGAACATATTTTGGCCGAAGCTTTTGTCAAAAAAGGCGATGTGGTGCCAATGAATTTTCATTTCACTACTACCAGAGCGCACATTGAAAGGATGGGCGCCACAGTGCGTGAATTGATCATCGATGAAGTCTTTAAGATTGATTCCGATGAACCATTCAAAGGCAACATGGACATTACTAAGTTGCAAGCAACCATCAAAGAAGTGGGTGTGGCGAAAATTCCATTCATTCGTATGGAAGTCACCACCAACCTAACTGGCGGCCAACCAGTTTCATTGCAAAACTTGAAAGCTGTCAGAAAGGTAGCTAACGAGCACGGCATACTACTCGTCATCGATGCTTGCTTGATTGCGGAAAACGCGTGGTTCATCAAACAGCGAGAACCAGAATTTGCCTCATTTAGTTTGGCAGAAATCATTCATGAAATGTCCAAACTAGCTGACATTATCTACTTCTCAGCTCGTAAATTAGGGGCAGCAAGAGGCGGTGGAATTGTCACTAATAACGAAAAACTGGTGGCCAAAATGAAAGATTTGATCCCGCTTTTCGAAGGCTTCTTCACTTACGGCGGTATGTCCACGCGTGAGATTGAAGCTCTTGCCGTAGGACTAAAAGAATTCACTGATGAAAAAGTCATTGGTCACATGCCGCAATCAATCGCTCATGTGGTCAATACTCTCAAAGCCAGTGGCATCCCCGTAGTCACTCCTGCCGGCGCTCTTGGTGTGCATCTGGATGCCAAAGCCTTTCTGCCACAGGTCAAAGGCAATCAATACCCTGCTGGCGCTCTCGCCGTAGCTATTTTTATTGCTGCCGGTGTAAGAGGCATGGAACGCGGAACAATTTCCAATGATCGCGATCCAGTCACTCATCAGGAAGTTTTGGCAGATATGGAATTAGTCAGATTGGCTTTGCCAAGAAGATTATTCTCCCTGTCTCATCTGCAATTTCTCATTGATCGTTTGCAGTGGCTCTTCGCCAACCGAGAATTAATCGGTGGATTGAAATTTACTCATGAGCCATCAGTCCTACGTTTCTTCGATGGTCGATTGGCGCCAATTGGTAATTGGCCAGAAAAATTACAAGCCAAATTCCAAAAAGATTTTGGAGAAAGTTTGTAAAAAATAGTATTTAGCTGGCTGAGCGAAAAAGCCCAGCCAGCTATCACTACAAACATTTAAAAAAATATGCTTAAATATGCTCATGACAGCAGAAGAATTTGAACACACTCCACCTTTTACAGATAAATTCGATTTAGATAATCCAGCCATGATAGATTTGGAGCTTTTAAGTAAAACAGAAAAAGAAAAACTATTAAGAGATTTGCAAAAAAGACAAGGTTTCGCATCAAGAGAAATTTCATGGACCGGCGATCACGTTAAATTACTTTTAAAATTACAGGCAGAATTATCCGAAAATAAAACAGATAGCTACGTTCCAGAAAAAGATAAACCATTTTATAAAAGATAATAGCGTGCAAAATATTTCTATTTCCATACAAAGAACAAATGCTATTAAGGGCTTAGCCATCCTTGCTGTCGTACTTCTTCACATGCTTGCTTACCCATATGGAATATATAATTCTAATAAACAAATCTTTTTTATTTCCTTGGATCAATTAGCTCGTTTTTGTATGCCTGCTTTTATTATGCTTTCTGGATATGGTTTGGCGGTTAAATATGGAAATGAAAAGATACATTACTTTAAATTTCTAAAGAAAAGAATTTGGAAACTCTTGCCTCTTTATTTAGTTTGGAGTTTTGCTTCAATCGTAATTATTAGCTCAATTCCAGCCTGGTCTTTTGGCAATCAGCCAATTTCTTTAGTAACTCAGATGTTACTTGGACAAGCTGATTACCAATTATATTATTTACCGGTTATTTTTCAGCTTTATGCTCTTTTTCCGTTGATCTGGCTTTTTAGAAAAAAAGCTAATTTAGTTTTAATTGTTGCTTTGGTTATACAAATCGCTCTTTTTATTCTCTATGCTTCCAAGGTCACGAATAGCGATCGCTTCGAATATGTTTTATCACTGTCTTGGATCGCTTATTTTGTTTTTGGCATTTATTTGAGACTTAAGAAATTGCCAAATCTTCTAATCAAATTAGCTTGGCCGTTTGGACTTAGCTTTTTTGCTGTGATGGCTTTTTCTAGTCTCAAACAAATTAATGCTGGCATTGATCCATTGCCAGCTCTCAAATTCACAAGATTAGTTGTTATTCCTTTTGGCTTGTTTATGAATCTTGCTTTGATTGTTTTCAAGTTGCCGAAAGAAAGCCAATCTAAAAAAATCATGTCTAGTTCTCTTGCTTGGCTTGGGCAAAATTCTTACATTATATTTTTATCTCACACCATCGGTCTTAGAATCATCTATGCCATTGTCAAAAATCAATTACCGCTCGGCATGCTTTTAGGAGTAATTGCTGCTTGGATTTTTACTATTTTTATAAGTCAAAAAATGCTCGGTGAAAAGAAAATAAAACCTGTTATTAATAGCTAACTTTTGATACAATCAAGCCTTGTTAGAATCAGTCTAATCAGAAAATTAAAAAGGAGGGATCGCATAGTGGCCTAGTGCAGCGGTTTACTAAACCGCCATAGCGCAAGCTATCCAGGGTTCGAATCCCTGTCCCTCCGCCATTTTTCTAAATCATGAGTTTGATTAAGATTTTCTAAAGGTTTCCACAGTTTTGTTAGTCTGGTAGAAGTTATTTCTCCATCCAAAAAGTTAGAGTTCCAAAGTACAGATTTTATTAAACTTCTTCTTATTTCATCATTTCCATTCTTAAATAAATAAGATAGCTGTACAGCGTTATTTTTTACCTCTTCAACAAGTTCCAAAGTGTGAGCGATGTCTTGCTTAACTTTTTGTTTAATAATTACTTGTAATTGAGCCAATTCATTTTGATAATCAGTTTTTCTTTCATCAAATCTCTCTGCTGAGATACGACCATCAAGATACATATCTTCTAGTTTTTTTAATCTGATGTCTAAGTTTTTAATTTGTTGCTCAATGGCTAAATGAGAATTATTATCTTGCTTTGATTCCGCCAATTTCTTTGTTTTATAAAGATCAAATGATATGTTTGCTCTTTCTGGATCTAACTCAAATTGAGAAAAGAATTGCTGGAATTCATCTTTAATGTGATCGGTATCCCAATATATTTTGTGTTGTTTGCAACTACCTTTACCATTAGTGCAACGATAATAAATATATTTACCCTTAGCTATACCTGCTGTTACTTTACAGCCACATTCCTCACAGATTAAAAAATCTCTAAAAACAAAATTATGTTTTTGTTTTCTAGGTCTGCTTCTATCAAAGATAATATTTTGAACTTGATCAAATATAGCTTTTGAAATTAGTGGCTTATGTTTACCTACATATAGCTGACCTTTTCTTCTAATCACTCCATAATATTCTGGATTAATTAACATTCTATGAATTTGGGAAGTGTATTCTTTCTTACCACTTCTAGATCTAAAACCTTCTTCATAGAGTTTCTTAGTTAAAGTTTTAATCGAATATTCTCCACTAGAAAATAATTCAAAAGCTCTTGTAATAAATGGAGCTCTGATTGGATCAGGCTCAATTCCTTTGCCATTCATTATGTTGACATAACCAATTGGAGCATAAGAAGGATACTCTCCCTTTAACAGCTTACTCTCATTACCTGCCTTTACTTTAATAGCCAAATCTCTTGAGTAATGAGAGGCAAAAACAAAATCAAAACCCATGTACATCAAAGATGGAGCATCATTAAAAACTGAGGTTGGAGTACGAACTTCTTTGAGGATTCTATTCTCTATTAGCTTAATTACATGTCCCGCGTCAATTAAATTTCTAGCCAGTCGGTCAGTGTGAACCACTAAAACAGCATTAGCCTCACCCCTTTCAACTCTTTCTAGCATGTTAGTAAAAAGAGGTCTATTTTGATCTGTTCTAGCACTCTTTGACTCTTTAATGATGTCCACTACTTCTAGTTTTTGTTGATCAACATAATCGAGGAGAATGCGTTGCTGAGTATCAAGAGATTGAGCTTGTCTGTTGCCCTCTTCAGATGATTTACGACAATAAATAAAATATTTCATTGTTGATCCTTGGGGGCAGGCTTGGCGGTATTATACACAAAGTAGCTACATTGCCCATTATTTTCTGTTGGAAATGCTTTTTTATAATCTGGTTTTAAATCTTTTATTTCT
>CAJBWJ010000072.1 GCA_903959355.1 uncultured bacterium | reverse complement strand
ATTTAATTTTATTATTTATGGGACAGATTATTAGGAGTAGATATTTAAATAGTGATCCATTGTCCAGTTGGTCAATGATTAAACAAGTAACTGAAAAAAATAATGCTGGAGAATTTGCTTGGTTGCAAAATGTAAATAATTCCATAGTTACTAATCATAATAAAATTGCAAATTTTTCTAAAACGAAAATCATGGTAATTGGTAGTTCTCAAACTGCTGGTGAAGGTAGTGCTTTGGAAAATGAAGATTTTGTTTCGCAATTTTCCTCTCTAGTTAATAATAATTTACCAAGCTCCAAAGACAAATTTGAAGTAATTAACGCTGGTTTTTCTGGTCAACCAATTAAAACCATGCTTGCCTATTTTAGATATCAATTACTGCAGTTTGAGCCAAGCATGGTAATTGTAAACGCATCTAGCAATGACAATTCATATGCAACTGGTGATGATTTCTCAATTGCTTTGGAAGATTTTATATATTTAAGCAAAAAATATAATTTTGAACTCGTATTTGTTGCTGAAGCTAATAGTGTTGAATCTGGAAAAAAAATAGCTAATCATAAAATAATGCGTGATTTGGCAGAAAAAAATGAAATAACTTTTATTAATATGCACGAATATTTAGCTGATCAACAAAATAATGGAATTATTTGGTGGGATTTTGTTCATCCTACTAGCTTCGGTTATAAGTTGATTGCAAATCATCTTTTTGATTCGCTTAAGCCACAATTGCTAGAACTAAATTAAAAAAGCATGTAAATGAATGGACTAACGGGTGAGCTTGTTCCTAAAACAATTAGTAATCCAGCTACTGTAAAAGCCAAAACTGTTGGAATTAACCACCAGTTTTTTTTGATTAAAATGTATTCCAAAATTTCTTTTAACATATTTTTTCTTTAATTAATTGGTAGCTGTTTCAATATTTGAAGTCAAATTAATCTTTTCAAGATATTTTTGCAAGAATGATTTGTAATCTGGATTTTCTGTCAATTTTTGCTGAGCTTGGTTGATAATTTCCACATTGGTCCAAGAAGCAAAATGTAAATCATTCAAACCGCTTTGTTTGTAACCAAGAATATCGCCGGCTCCTCTATTTTCGAGATCGATTTGAGCAAGCTTGAGACCGTCTTTTTCTTGGCAGAATTGTTGCAAGCGATTCTTAACAATTTCTCCAGAATTTAGCTCATTGGAGCTAAATAAAAGACAATAACTTTCTTGTCCTTTTCTACCTACTCTACCGCGCAATTGGTGAAGACTAGAAAGACCAAATCTTTCTGCTGATTGGATAATGATGATGTCTGCATTTGGTAAATCAACACCAACCTCCACCATTGGAGTGCTAACTAAAACCTGAATTTTCTGTGCGTAAACATCTTCAATTATTTTGGCTTGTTTATTTTTTTCAATTTTTGAATGTAGAGCTTCTATTTTTAACTCATTTTTTTTGTCGACTTCTAATTTCTGATAGATTTTTTTTAATTCTTTTTTTATGCGATCTAGACTTTCTTTTACTGCCGCAACATTTTCAGTAGCTCCATAAGAAGAAGGATTGATAAATGGACAAATTATTAAAGCCTGTCTTTTTCGATCATTTTTAGTATCCTTGGATAATAATTCTTTGACCAGCCATTCCAAAGCTTTTTCTTCTTTTTGTTTTGGAACTAGCCAGGTGGTGGCCATTTTTCTAGCATTTGGCATTTGGTCAAGATAACTTAAATCAAGATGGCTAAAAATACTAAGCATTAAACTTCTTGGAATTGGTGTGGCAGTCATGCTTAATAAATGAGGCTGATTTTTGGTTTTGTCTAAATATTTTTCAAGCTGACGATGTTTAACTCCAAATCTTTGTTGTTCATCATAAATAACTAAGCTTGGTTTAATGTCTTTTAGTTTATTTAGTAAAGAATGTGTGCCGATATAAAAAGTAGCTCTTTTGTCTAATTTATTTTTATTATCTGAATTAATTAGTTCAAAATTAATATCTTTAAAAATATTTTGCAAATTATCAAAATGTTGTTTGGCCAAAATTTTAGTTGGCACAATTAGACAAACGTTTTGGCTATTTTTAACTAAAATGCTGGCAGGAATTGCGGCGACGATGGTTTTTCCACTTCCCACATCACCAACGAGCAAACGGTTCATAGGGGAAGATTGACTCAAATCGGTAAAAATTTCTGTCACTGCTTTTTTTTGAGCAGGAGTCAATTCAAAAGGTAAATTAAAATCAACAACTTTATTTTTAAAATTTTTTGGCAAATTAAAAATAGCGGCTTTTTTTTGGTGCTCTTTTTTATTTTCTGCAGATTTTTGCATGAGATATAGAATCTCTTCCAGAGCTAATCTTTCTCTAGCTGTGACAATGCGATCGATGCTTTCTGGAAAATGTAAATCGCGAAAAACTTGTTCGAGATCACCAGTCTGGTGAAGCTTGGAAATAATCTCTGCCAGAATTCTTCTAAGATTGCCCTGCTTAAGATCGGCTAGTTGTGAATAAATTGGCACCAATCGACCAGTGTGAATATTTTCATCACTGACTTTTTCTACAGTGGTTTGCATTAGAGAGCCATCCTTGAGATTGCCAGAAAAAAAATATTCTTGACCGACAATGATTTTATTTTTGAGAAATCTATTATTAAACCAAACGCAATTAATTTGATCAATTTCATCAGTTATCGTGGCACGACTGATTAATAACCTGCCTTTACGATATTCGTTAAATTTAGAAACTTTGGCTTTAGTGGTAGCAAAATTGGTTTTAACTTTTTGATTTTCTTCGCTTTTGACTATTTGAGCTTCGTCGATGCTTAAGTTTTTAATTTCTTTAATAGTTTTTATGGAAGAACGATCTTCGTAGCGCAGTGGCAAAAAAAGCAGCAAGTCCAGAACTTGCTCAATTCTAAATTCTCCAAGACTTTCTTGTAAATTTTTACCAATGCCTTTGACTAAGAGAACTGAGTCCTGTAGCTGATACATACTTTGTTTTTAACTTTGCTGTTTTTTAAGACAAAAATAAAACCAAGGCACTGACAACACTGCCAAGAACCATTGCTGAAATAGCTAAAATAGCAAAAAACTTGATGAATTTTTCTCTTCTTTTTTTATTCATATTTTTATTTAGCGATAATTATTTTATACCAATCTCGTTTACCTAATTTTACTTTTGTGCCATCTGCCAAATTCAAAAGTTCTTCTCTACTCTCGACTTTTTTCATATCTGGCAAGATTTTGACAGCACCTTGTTCGACGCGACGATTCAGTTCAGTAGAACTTAAAACTGGGCTTGTTTCGATAACTTTAGCTTGTGCTCCATCGTCTTTGACGATCGTTTTAATAGTTAAAGTGCCAAAAGCACTTTCATCTGGCATTTCATCACCTTGTACGGTTTTGGCAAAAAAATCTTCTGCATCTTTAGCTCCTGTCTCGTCACTTAGATCTGCCGTAATGATGGAGGCTAATTTCTTCTTGAAAGTCATTGGATTTTCACCATTTTTCATAGCAGCACTCATAGCTTCAATTTCTTCTGTTGGCACGTTAGTAAGCACTTCAAAATATTTGATAATTAATTCATCTTTAATACTCATTAATTTGCCGTAAATATTTCTTGGTTCGTCTGTAAGAGCAACATAATTATTAAATGACTTGCTCATTTTGCGGCCATCAGTTCCTTCAATAAGAGGAGTACTTAAAACCCATTTTTCATGATTATTATATTGTTGCTGTAAATGACGACCCATCAACATATTAAAAGTTTGATCAGTTCCACCAATTTCCAAGTCAACATCCATAACGACGGAATCATAACCTTGAAGTAATGGATAGATAATTTCATGACCAAAAATAGGCAAACCTTGCTCGAGTCTTTTTTGGAACATATCTCGCTCTAGAAGTTGCTGAACAGTGGTTCTGGCCATTAATTTAACCATCTCTGCATAATTAAGTTTGTCTAACCAATCGCCATTGCGGCGAACTTCAATCATGTCAAAATTTAAAATTTTGCTAGCTTGTTTCTTCCAATCTTGAAAATTAGCTTCAATAGTGGCGTCATCAAGCATAGGACGACTTTCGTCTCTGCCAGTTGGGTCGCCAATTTTGACGGTGCCATTGCCAACTAATAAGATAACTTGATGGCCCATTTCAGCAAATTGTTGAAGCTTGCGAAGTCCAACTGCGTGACCAAGATGCAAAAAAGCACCAGTTGGATCAATGCCTAAATAGAGACGAATTTTCTTTTCTGTCATGAGTTTAGCCAAGCTATTTTTGCTTGGTAAAATTTCGCTAACTCCGCGACTCAAGATGATTTCAATTTTTTGTGGATTTGTATCTGGCATGATTTTATTATTCTAGCATTAAGTCTGTAATTTGGTAAAATGACTTTGTGATAAAAGAAAAATTTGTGCTATTCTTAATGAAGCTTAAGAGAAAAGTAATCAGCTTTATGCCAAGGAAACTCAGATCTCGTCGTTTGCGAAATCATCATATTTTGTCTCCACAGGAAAAGAAATTATTGCGAGCCAAGAGATTTCGCTTGCTTGCTTTTGGGTTTTTTGGATTGGTGATTTTTGGCATCGTTGCTTTTTTGTCCATGTTTGCTTGGTATTCTCGCGAGCTACCAAAGCCAGGAGAAGTAGTTCGTAAAGAAGGTTTTAGTAGCAAAATTTATGACCGAGGCGGTCAATTGCTCTATGATCTTTTTGAAGAAGAAAGACGCAATCCAGTTGGTATTGCTCAAATTCCAGAAACTCTCAAAAATGCGACTGTAGCTATTGAAGATAAGGATTTCTATAAACATGGTGGTTTCGATTTCATGACCATTTTGCGTATTCCTTATAATTTCATTTTCAAACAAAGAGTGGTGGGTGGCTCTACTCTCACCCAGCAGTTAGTTAAAAATGTTTTGCTCACCAACGAAAGATCTATCACCCGTAAATTTAAAGAATTTGTGATTTCTACGCAAATTGAGCGAAAATTTAGCAAAGACCAAATACTTGAAATGTATCTCAATGAAGCACCTTACGGTGGCAATGGTTGGGGTGTTGGCACTGCGGTAGAAATTTATTTCAATAAACCAGTTTCTGAGCTAACACTTCTTGAATCAGCTTTTCTAGCTGGTCTGCCTCAGAGGCCAAGTGTCTATTCTCCTTATTCTGGATCGCTAGATGAAAATGGTAAGCCGTATTGGCAAATGCGTACGAGAACTGTGTTAACTGCAATGAAAGAAAATGGTTATATTACTGAGGCAGCTTATCAAGATAGCCTTTCTGCTATAGAGAATTTGAAATTTGAAAGAGCGGCTTCAGAAATAAAAGCTCCGCACTTTGTTTTTTATGTGCGATCACAACTTGAAGAAATGTTTGGGGCTGACATAGTTAGTAAGGGTGGACTAAAGGTTACTACTTCTCTAGATTGGAAACTCCAAGAAAAAGCTCAAGAAGCAGTGACGCAAGAAGTTGAAGGAGTGGCTAAATACAAAATTAGCAATGGTGCTTCTTTAACAATGAATCCAAAAACTGGTGAAATTTTAGCTATGGTTGGTAGCAAAGATTATTTTGATACTGAAACTGGTGGACAATTTAATGTGGCTGTTGACGCACTTCGTCAACCTGGATCTTCGATCAAGCCAATTACTTATCTCGGCATGATTCAAAAGGGCTATAACCCAGCCTCCATGCTGATGGATGTAGAAACTACTTTCAATCACAATGAAGTTGAAAAGCCCTATATTCCTAAAAATTATGACGGTAAATTTAGAGGTCCGGTTAGCTTGCGCGAATCACTCGGTAGTTCTCTCAATATTCCTGCTGTGAAATCGCTAGCAATTGTTGGTTTGGAGAATTTTTTGAATTTAGCTTACACCATGGGTCTAAAAACCTTGGAGCCAACTTCAGAAAATATGAAGCGATTTGGTTTAGCTGTAACTTTGGGTGGTGCTGAAGTGAAAATGATTGATTTGGTGACAGCTTATTGTGCCTTTGCCAATGGTGGTTTGAAAATTGAACCAGTCTCAATTCTCAAAGTTGAAGATCAGAACGGTCGAACACTTTATGAATATCGCCAAACTGAAGGTCAAAGAATTATTGATCAAGGTGAAACTTTTATTATTAACGACATACTCTCCGATAATAGTGCTCGTCTACTCGCTTTTGGTGCCAACTCCCTACTTAATACTGGTAAGCCAATTGCTGTTAAAACTGGTACTACTAACAGTATGAAAGACAACTGGACTATAGGTTGGAGTCAGGATGTGATTGTTGGCACTTGGGTTGGTAATAATGATGGCACCGCCATGAGTTATGTGGCTTCTGGTATTACTGGTGCTTCTCCAATCTGGCGTCGTACTATTTATGCAGCTCTTGATCTTGGCTACAAAGCTCCGGCATGGCAAATGCCAGATAATGTTGAAAAAGTTGATCTAGATTCAATTTCTGGATTTAGAAATCATGATAATTTTCCAAGCAAACAAGACTACATAATCAAAGGAAGTCTAAGCAATGAACTTGATCCGATTCATAAATTAGTCAAAGTCTGTAAGGGTGAAGAAGGTAAATTGGCAACTGAAGCCAAAATTGCTGCTGGAGATTATAGCGAAAAAGAATTTATTGTTCTTAAAGAAAATGATCCTGTGAGTGAAGATGGCAAAAATCGTTGGCAAGAAGCCATAGATAGATGGATGGCCTCTCAGACTGATACTCGTTATGGAAACCCAACTGAGTACTGCGGAGCCGAAGGTGACATCTCTGTGAGTCTTGAACAGCCAAAAAACCAAGAGAACTTTGATGGTGAAGACATTACTTATAAAGTTAAAGCAGGCAGTGATGCCGGTGTCGCCAAGCTTGAATTTTATGTTAATGGTGAACTCAAAAAAACCGTAGACAATGAACATGAATTTCAAGATACGATTAAGTTAGCTCGTGGCAAATATGAGCTAAGTGCCAAGGCTTTTTCTAGAGGCGGAAGTGTTAAAGAAACTGATAAGATTAAAATTGGTACAGGTGGAATGAAGTGGGATTATGTCGAGCCAACTCCTACCCCGACTCCAACTATAACGGTGGCTCCAATCGTGACGGCTACCCCTAGCGCTGCCGTTTCGCTTTAGATAAAAAGATAAAACAAAGCCAGTAAACTTAGTCCAGAAAATTGAGTGAGTAAATAGTGATCTAGACTAGCGATGGCTAGAAGAATTATGGATTTTTGATAAAATCTATCAATCTTGGCTTGGCTAATTAAGAAAAGTAAAACAACTATCAATAACAAACCACCCTCGCTCAAGATAAGAAACAAAAGATTGTGGACTGGTTGAACGAAGCGAACAATTTCTTTGTTGTATGAATTTGTTGGATAGTTTTCTAGCTCAAGAGTAAAATTGTTAATTCCTACTCCGAAAATAGGATTATTTCCAAACATTTTCAAAGCTGTTTCATTTAGTGCTGCACGGCGATTGATTGAATCAAAACTTGGGTTAGTGTTGGCAATTACGCTTAATGAATAAGGTAAAAGAATAATAAAAAAATAATAAATTATTGCAACGAATAATTTTCTAGCTTTTGTTTCTTCAACCAAGCGATAAATAAAATAAAGTCCTAGAGTAAATAAAGCGGTTAGGGATTGAGTTAGAAAAATAATGAGCAAAGCGTTTAGAACGACAACCAATTGGGTTTTTCTACAACCTCTGATTTTATTAATAATTAAGATTGAAAAAATAACAATCATTCCTGCCAAAATGTTTGGGTGAGCCGTCGTTCCATAAGGCAGGATTTTTTCACCAAAGAAGAATTGTGCTCGACTAATATTGGCAAAGTCATTTAGATTAGTTTCACCTAAAAATTGATAAGTCAGTAGTGATTTTTGAAAAATAAACTGATAGTTAGCTAAAAGACTTTGGAAAAGAACTACACTGAATATTGCTCCTAAAATAAATTTCTCTGCCATTTTTGTTTTGAAAAGTGGATCGTGTTTAACGACACTAAAAAATAACAAAATTTCTACAAAATGAATCAGATGAGTAAAAGCAGCCAAAGCATTTTGACTAGATAACTGGCGAAGCAGCAAAATTAAAACAAAAAAACAGAAGAAATTGTTTAAACTAACTTTTTTTAGTTGTTTAACTTCGATGATTAAAAACGGAATGAGAAAAAATTCAGCCAAATAAATTTTTGGAATTAAATAATCGATTAGCAATCCATGCACATAAGCTCCATCTAAAGAGATTTTGTAGAATAAATTAATGCTAAAAGTAAAAACAATGAAAAAGAATAACAGCAGTTTTACTAGATCGATGATATTTTTTTCTTTAAACTTGTCCAACCAGACTAGCTTTGAATTCATCTTTACCTATCTTGACGATACTTTGTCTAATGGGCTCGACTTCTTCACTGCTTATATTAAATGATGAATCTTGAAAAATAAAGCTGAAGCTGTAATTACTTTCGTAAATGTCTAGCAGCTCAACTTTTATAATTCTTTCGTCAACTTTTTTGAAGGCTTCGATTAAATCGCCGACAGCAGTTTCTTTGGTGAGTGTGAAAGTCATTTCTTCAACGATGGAAGCAGTCTTAATTAGTTTTTTATAATTTGGATATTTTTTGGCTACGCTGATTAATTCTTTTAAGTTTAATTCGATTGCTGTTAATTTTTTTCCTAAAATCATGAGCGTGCCAATTTCTGTTTTAGTTTTGCCATCTCTAATGATTAGATCTGCTTCTTGTTTAGCAATTGGCATTTGAATTTCTTTGCTAATTTTCTCTTTTATGATTAATTCTTGATCATGAGAAAAAATATAGAGGCGGTCAAAAAGATTAAGCAAATCACCTTTGATTTCACGATAAGCTCGATTGGAAACAAGTGTTAATTTGAGCTTTTGTTCAGGCAAATCATTTTCTCTAGGATGATAAACACAGGCTAATTCAAAAACAGACATTTGTTTTTGAGCTTTGTTATTTTCAATAATTTCAATTAAAGAAGGCACGAGAGTGCGGCGCAAATAAGTGGTTTCTTCTTTGAGAGGATTGGCTAATTTCAAATGCTCTGCAAGACTAAATCCAGAATCCAAGGCTTGCTGCTCACTTATTAGAGAATAACTATAAATTTCTTGCCAACCAATGTCAGCTAAAAAATGTTTAATTAAACTTTCAAATTGATAATTAGTATTTGGATCTGGATTGATTGATAATTCGCCATTCATGAGCTTACTTGGCAAATTATGATAACCATAAATTCTAGCTAATTCTTCAATTACATCAGCGCCAATTTGGACATCTGGACGAAAAGTAGGTGGAGTGACCTTAACTACTCCATCGGTTATTTCGACTGAAAAATCTAGATCTAGTAAAATTTCTCTGATTTCATTTTCTTTTAGTTTGATACCGAGATAATTTTCAATGGTTTCTAGTTTGACGGAGACTTTTTTTGGAATTTGGTGATCTGGAAAATAATCATAAAGTTCTGAGGCGACTTTGGCTTGGCAAAGTTTAGAAAATAGTTCTACGCCATACTCCATGACTTCTAGGCCAAGATTTGGATCGACATTTTTTTCATTTAATTGTGCGGCAACGGTGCGGATGGCATGGCCCATGGAAGCTTGACGGACTTTTTTAGCGTCCAAAGATTCAATCCAAAACAAAATGGATTTGGTGTTTTTATCGACGCAAGTGTTAAGAGTGCCTTTGATAGCTGGTAAATCAATAATTTCACCGTCTTTGGACTCAAAAACAATTTCGCCACCAAGAGTTTCATGCTCAACTTCATCCAAAGTAACAAAATCTTTACCTTTATTGGCTTCTTTGATGATGATTTTGCCACCTCTACTCATAATTTTGTCATAGTCAAAGACATGGCAAGGATGGCCGAGTTCGTGAGTAATGTAATTGCTGATATCGATCAAAGCCTCATGAACATTAAGTTCGATTGCTTCGAGTCTTCTCTTCATGAATTCTGGACTGTCTAGATGTTTAACATCGGTCATTACTACAGCTAAAACACGATGGACGCTGTCTGTTTCATAAATGATTTCAGGTAAAGGTAAATTTTTGTTTGAATTTTGTTTAATTGGAGCAAAAGCAACTTTTTTTAGTTGTGCTTCGATGTCAGCTCTTTTTAAGATGGTGGCTGCTTC
Organism: uncultured bacterium; assembly: GCA_903959355.1. Taxonomy (GTDB): domain Bacteria; phylum Patescibacteriota; class Microgenomatia; order UBA1400; family PJMF01; genus UBA1364. Next base: position 12,467 of record CAJBWJ010000072.1, on the reverse strand, counting down.
ACGAGCAATACCACGTACTGACATGCTGTCGACACGATTAGTAGTGACTTCAATATCGTAAACTTCATTGTTATAAATTCTTTCCACAGAAGGCCCGCTTAGGGAAAGATACTTTTGAATATCTGCTTTTGTAGCCTTAGTCACCAAATGTTCTCGCAACCACGAATCTGGAATTAGAATGTTCATATTTAAAATTGCTCCAAAAATTCTAAATTACCTGAATAAAAAAGTCTGATGTCATCAATATTGAGGCCTTTTTTAAGAGTATAAGTTCTCTCTACTCCCCAACCAAAAGCAAAACCAGTGTAAACATCTGGATCGATGCCGCCAGCTCGTAAAACATTTGGATGAACCATGCCGGCACCTCCGACTTCATGCCAGCCAGATTTACAGAAGCGGCAATTCTTGCCAGTGCCGCCACAGATGTGGCAACTAAAATCTACTTCAAAAGATGGTTCAGTAAATTTAAAATGAAATGGACGAATACGACTTTTGGTGCCTGGTCCATAAAAACTCTCGGCAAAATAATCGAGTGTGCCTTTGAGGTGTTGAATGTTAATACCTTTATCAATCACTAATCCTTCAAACTGGTGAAACATTTGAGTGTGAGTAGCATCACTCTGGCGACGATAAGTGCGAGCAACATTGATCATACGAATTGGTGGTTTAGATTTAAGACGCTCCATTTCGCGCACTTGACCATTCGAAGTGTGAGTAGTCATGACCATTTTACCTAATTTTTCGTCTGGTTTTGTATCAACAAAGAAAGTCTCCCACTCGTCACGAGCAGGATGATTTTTAGGCATATTAAGAGCTTCAAAGACATAATAATCGAAGTCAACTTCTGGATATCTAACTCTATTGAATCCAATTTTTTCAAAGATCTGGCTGATTTCTTCAATGGCTTGAGAAATTGGATGCAAATGGCCAACCTTGTTCTTTTTACCAGGCAAAGTTAAATCAATTTTGCTTTGAGTCTTTTTTTGTTGATTTTCCAACTCTGATAATTTGTTTTCAATTTTAGTTTTTAGTTTATTGAGTTCTTGACCAAAAGCTTTTTTTTGATCGTTCGGCACATCTTTGATGAGCATGGAAAGATTTTTAAACAAGCCGTTTTTACCCAGATACTTGACTCGCAAATCTTCTACTTTAGCGTCAGTTTCTTTTTCAATCTGTACCAAAAGTTCTTGGCAGAGTTTAAGTGGGTCTTGTTGGCTCATAGCTTTTGACATTATAACCCTAGATCTCGGCTGAACCAAGCTCTTTTAGATAAGCCAATAAATATAGTTCTGGAGAATTAGACTGGAATCTTGGGTGATTTCTCATAATTTCACCCAAATTTTTTGATTTTTGGCGCAAAATCTCATAGGCTTTAACTCTAGCTTCTCTATTTTTTTCGAAATTTGCCTCTGTTGGCATTTCTTTTTCTCCTTATAAAACTAAAAAACCCCGCTTTTATGCGGGGTTTTTATTTATTTCTTTTTAATCTGTTCGCAAATTACCCCGCATTCTCCTTCATCAAGAAATTTTGGAAAATAGTAGTAGTGTGCTTGCGACAAGACTTTAACATGTAACTAGATATTTATATGCTTATTTTTGAGTTTTAGCAACGATCTCTTTGAAAGTGTCAAAATCTTTGACGATGATTTCAGAGAGCATTTTACGATTCAATTCGATCTTAGCAGTTTTCAAATTTTTGATGAAACGAGAGTAATTTAAACTTTCGCCAATCTGTCTGACACCTGCAGTGATACGAGTGATCCATAATTTACGGATATCGCGTTTACGTAATTTACGACCAACATAAGCGTATTGACCAGAATGCAAAAGAGCTTCTTTGGCACGCTTATATAGACGGTTGTTAGTTCCGCGAAAACCTTTGGTAAGGTCGAGGACTTTTTTGTGTCTTTTACGACGAATGATGCTTGTTTTTGTTCTTGACATAGATCAGTCTTTCTTTTGAAAATTATTAAGCCAAACCAAGCATTTTCTTGATTTTTGCGGCAAATTTGCCAGTTACTTCGACTGGAATTCTATAGTTTCTAATAGCTTTTTTGCTTTTGTTTTTACGAAGATGACGACGGTTTTGGATACGGCGCATAATTTTGCCAGAACCGGTTACATGAAAACGTCTTGAGACGCCTTTTCTTGTTTTTACTTTAATTTTTTTCATAGCTTTCCTACTTATTTTTTCTTACCAGTTGGATCTAGTTGCGCTAGTATTTTTTTGCCGATTAATTTTGGTGGGATGGTAACCTTACCAATATCAGCATTGCTTGCAAAGATTCTTTCAATAACTTCAAAGCCAAGATCTTTACGAACAATTTGTCTACCTTTAAAGGTTAAAGTCAATTTAACTTTATTACCTTTTTCTAAGAATTCTCTGACTTTACGATTTCTTACTTCCCAGTCAGCTTCTCCCATGAATGGCGTAAAACGCAATTCTTTGAGTTCTTGAGTCTTAGACTTTTTGCGAGTGTCAGCTGTTTTTTTCTTGAGCTGATACTTATATTTTGAAAGTTCAATAATTTTAACAACTGGTGGTTCTGCTTTTTCTGTCACCAAAACTAGATCATTTCCTAGTTCCATGGCTTTTTCCAAAGCTTCGTTGGAAGACATTTCTCCCAAGGATTCACCAAATTCGCTCAAAACGCGCACTCTTGGGAAATGAATCTGATGATTCGCTTTCACATAGATTTGCTCGCTTCTGTTTTTATTATATTTTTTTCTAATCACGCAAGGTCGTTTATTATATACTATTATTAATTAATCTCGACGAGGGAATTATAACTTAAGAAGGCTTTTGTAGCAAACTGTAGTTCTATTTATTTAATGTACTTTCTTGATTTTCGCTTAAAGCATCTTTCATACCAGCTGCTTTTTTCAATAAATTGCAAAAAGACAGGGTCTGAAATTCGCGTTGCATCTTTCATACCAGACTGTCTGAAATTCGCGTTGCATCTTTCATACCAGACTGTCTGAAATTCGCGTTGCATCTTTCATACCAGACTGTCTGAAATTCGCGTTGCATCTTTCATACCAACTGCTTTTTGCAATAAATTGCAAAAAGACAGGGTCTGAAATATAATCACACTCTGTGAGTCGAGCCCGTAGCTCAGTTGGTTAGAGCGCTTCATTGACATTGAAGAGGTCAGAGGTTCGAGTCCTCTCGGGCTCACAAATATAGAAAATCTCCCTTGTGGAGATTTTTTTATATTTGCTTAAACTCGAGTCGAAGGAAAATCTAAACTACCCTACTGCGTTAGCGCCAGCATTTCTTTCATTATTAATACTACTCTGAACATCTTTGGTTTTTTTGTAATTCAAGGCATGTTTCTTTTTGTTTTTGCCTTGAATTTGTTGAGTCCAACTGCGAGCACTACCAACCTTTTGGCGAAGCAGCATGATTAATTGACGCAATTGGTGAAAGAAGTTTTTATAATAATCGCCTCCATTAATACCAGGATTCACAATATCTTGACTAACAGCGATAGCAATTTCTTGACTAAGATCTTTAACATCGCTAATCAATAATTCCAATTCTCTTCTAACATTATTTAGTTCTTCTTTGCTTTTTTGTTCCATCGCTGAAAAAAGCTCATGAGAATTAACTGGATTAACTTTGTCGTGAAGTTTTTTTCTTAAAGCCTCTTTTTTTTGATTGAGAAGGGCTTCAGCTTGTTGTTTTTGAAATAATTCTGGATTGTCTAAATCATCCTTTGCGCCAGGGCTATTTAATAATGCATTGGCAAAAGGATTGAAGTCTTTGTTTTGGTCTTGTTGAGGTGAACCGCCTAGAGCTTTTTGCTCATTTTCCAATAGACTCCCTGCAAAAGGATTTACTGGTTTTTGCGAAGCTGATTTTAATTGGTTGCTACCCTGCCCAAAAGATGTCATTTTGATACAGATATATTATTGATGTGCGTATTATAGGTCTGTATAAGCCGCAAGTCAACGAATTACTCTCTTATAGCAAAATTAAAGCTTGAGTAAAAGGTCTAAAGTTTTCTTTTGTAGGAGATTGGCTTTGATTTGGTTTAGATAGTCTTGTCTCTTTTCCAATTCTTGGCGCATTTTTTCATCTTCAAATTTATTTAATTCAGCTTTGACTTCATCATCAGAAACAGTCAATTTTTCTAGTTTACTGATTTCAGCCATAATGAAATCTAGTTGTAAGCGACTGAGGACAGTGCCGGCCAATTCTTGGCTAAGTTGATCAATAGTGATTTGGCGTCTGGCCAAATAATCATCGGTGGAGATTTTGTATTGCTTGAGTTGAGTGACTAATCTTTCAAATTCAGCTTGAGTTTCTTGTCTAAGCAAAATTTCACCAATAGCTGGAGCAAAAGCATCAACTAATTCTTTAAAGATGTGTTGCAGGTTGATTTCTTTGATTTCATTTTCAGCTAATTCTTTGTGAGAATGAGCATGGTCATGATCTTTGTCTTCAGTTTTGCAAGCTTCGGCTTCTTTTTTAATTTCTTCATTGCGAGTTTTGATGAATTTAGCAGCTTCTTCTTTACCTTTTTGAGTGGTTTTTTTGTAATCACCAATTTTTACCTCTGGAATTGGAGAAAAAAATGCTTCTAAAACCCAGTCTTTACCTTTATCCAGACTGATTGGACTAAATTCTGGTGAAGTAATTGGTTTTTTGTTTTCTTTCTTGATTTGTTCTTCGTAAGCTACTGGAATTAATTCTCTAAGAACTTCATCGGCAATTTTTTCAAAACCGACACTTTTTTCAACGATGGCAAAAGGAGCTTTACCAACGCGAAAACCTTCTGACTTAACATTTCTGGCTAATTTAGTAACGGTTTTTTTATAAACTGGTTCTACGCTGGTCCAGGCCAAAGTGATTTTAATAGAATCATTTGGAGCAATCAGATTCTTCTTGGTTTCTTTTGCTTCTTTTTTGACTTCTTTTACTTCTGCTTTATCGATGGTTTTGGTAGTTTTTGACATAGAATGTGTATTGTAACATGAAAAAATAATTCAAACCTCGCTCATCGGGAGATCCCACTCTTGTAGTTTATCAGGATCGAAAGGCTCTAGCGATTTGTTCGGTTTGAATTATCTTTTTTATACGACATTAGACGTTCAGTTTTTCGAGCTAATCTTCTAAGGGCAAAATCTAGTTTATCGTCCATGGCCTCAATTTCCGCAAAGCTGAAGAATTTCAGATCTTGAGATTCTTCTTCATTTGGCTTGGGAATTTCCGTGGCATTAGTAAGCAAAATAAAGCGAAAATCTAAATGATAATGTTCTGGAGTTTCTTCCATTTCCGGAATAGTTTGTAAATCGATATCAATTGGTAAAATCTCTGTCTGTCCATCTCTGATCAAGAATTTCAAATCACTAAGGCCTGTTTCTTCTCTAGCCTCTTTAATCGCTACAAAAGCCATGTCGCTGTCACCATCAGCATGACCGCCAAATTGTAGCCACATATTTAGTTTTCTGTGCTTATGAAGAAGGACCATTTTAGTTTGAGAATTAACGACTAAGGCAGAGGCAGTTAGATGACCTTCTAGACATGATCGACTAAAAATATTTTCATGCTCGACAATTAATTCCTTAATTTTAAGAACATCATGATTCTCTTTTTCATCTGAAGGTTGAAAATTTGCCAATAAATTAAGAACTTTTATACGATCGTCTTGTTTCATTGTCTAAATTTTACACCGGAAAACTCTTAGACTTTCAGCAATTGATCGACTAATCTGCAGGTGTAACCCCACTCGTTGTCATACCAAGCAATAACTTTGACCAAATTACCATCGACAACTTGAGTAAGAGCTAGGTCGACTACAGCTGAATATTCACAGCCAATGAAGTCACTAGAAACTAGAGGCTCATTGCTGACTGCGACGATGTTTCGATAATCCTTTTTACTAGCTTCTGTAAAAGCCTCATTGATCTGTTCAACAGTGACATTTTTTCTGGTTAAGAAAGTTAAGTCAGATAGAGAAACAGTTGGAGTTGGGACGCGAATTGCCAAACCATCGAATTTGCCTTTGAGTGAAGGAATAATTGAGGTAGTAGCTTTGGCAGCACCAGTACTAGTTGGCACGATATTGCTAGCAGCATTTCTAGCGCGACGCAGATCTTTTTTGTGAGAATTATCATGTAAGTTTTGGTCGTCAGTGTAAGAATGAATGGTAGTAAGCATTGCTTTCTCTACTCCAAATTTTTCTTTCATGATTTTCATCAGAGGTGCAATACAATTGGTGGTGCAGGAAGCATTAGAAAAAATTTGCTTAGATTTGTCAAATTCATTCACAGAAATAACGCTGGTAGAAACTTCGTTCTCTTTGTCAGATTTTGTAGGAGCGGAAAGTAGAACTTTTTTGGCACCTGCGGCAACATGAGCCATAGCTTTTTTAGGTTTATTAAATTGACCAGTTGATTCAAGGACGATATCGACGCCGTATTTGGTCCATGGAATTTTGGCAGGATCTCTCTGGGCAGTGACGATGATTTTATGATCATTAACTTTTATGTAGCCGAGCTCAATGTTCTCATCGGTGACTTCTTTAATATCTTGAGTTTGTTTGAAGGTTATCTTTCCACTAAAAGAACCATAGACAGTGTCATGCTTGATCAGATGAACCCAATCGCCAATATTCATTGAACCAGAGGTGTTAACGACTTTTAGATCAATTTTGGAGCTTTGTTTTTCAAACCAGACACGAAATGCTAAGCGGCCAATACGGCCAAAACCATTGATAGCGAAAGTTTTCATAAGGGGCAGCCTTTCTTGATATATGCAGAACCAGTATGCCACGAAAATACATTTTCCGACAAGTATAAAATGGGTTTTATCTTAGGCTAAGACAGTTGCAGATTCATTCGAAACAAAAGTGCCAACGTCTTCTCCATCGATAGCTCTTTCTAATTGGCCATCTTCGAAGAGATCAAAAACCATAATTGGCATATTATTTTCTTTGCACATGGCTAAAGCGGCAGTATCCATAACTTGAACTTCTTCCATTTCAATGGCAGATTTAAAGCTCATGGTTTTAAATCGTTTAGCTGATGGATCAGTCATTGGATCTTTATCATAAATCCCGTCTACTTTAGTAGCTTTCATCAAAACGTCGCAGTGTAATTCTAAGGCATGTAGGGAAGCACCTGAATCGGTAGTGACATAAGGCATACCTGTACCAGCTGAAAGGATAATTACTCTACCTTTTTCCATATGGCGAATGGCTTTACTACGAATAAAACTTTCGGCAACTGCTGGCATTTGTAGTGCAGATTCCATACGGACCGGAACACCAACTTTTTCTAGAGCATCCTGGAGAGCTAAACCGTTCATCACTGTAGCGAGCATTCCCATGTAATCAGCAGTGGCTCTTTCGATACCATTTTTTGATCCAGAGAGGCCGCGAAAAATATTTCCTCCGCCGATAACGATGGCAATTTCAATTTCTTTAGCATAAATTGATTTGATTTTTTCAGCCATAGAAAGCACAGCTTTTGGGTCGATGCCGTATTCTCTATCTCCGATCAAAGACTCGCCGCCGATCTTGAGCATGATTCTTCTGAATCTCTTTTGCATTTTTTCCTTTCAATAATTTCCGTTTTAGTCTCGCAAGACTAAATTTTTATAAAAAAAGTTTCTTTTTTAAGCGCAGAAATTTCCAACGAATGTTTTCTGCTAAAGTATAAAATTTATAACTTGGATAATCATTCACCAAATCATAGCTTCCTATAAATTCCACTAATTCACCACCGTATCCTTTTTTGAAACGGTGAAATCCATTCCAAGGGCTTTTTGGATCTGGATCTGGTCCAAGAGAACCCCACATGTCAAAATTTTTGCAACCATTTTGTTTGCCAAAAAGAATTACTTCCCACATCATCAGATTGCTAGCCATTACTTCTCGATGCAGAGAACTTGACGCTCCATAAGGATAATACAAGACGCCATTAAATACAAAAACGATCCAAACTACCAAAACTTCATTTTCGTAAACTGCTTTGAAAATATGCATCATGCCGCTATCTTTTAAGCTTTCCCAAAGTTTACGGAAATAATCCGGAGTATGAGCATAGAAGCCTTGTCTTTTGGTGGTTTCTTCTAGAATTCTTAAGTAATCTTCTAAGCCTTGTTCAGTTGTGTCTTCAACGATTTTTACTCCTTTTTTGCTAGCGAGTTTAACGTTGTAACGAGTTTTACTGCTTTGCTTGTTGGCGAGTTCTTCTTCACTAGAAGTTAAATCTAGTTCAAATGTATATCTGGTAAATAAAGCTCTACCTTCTTCTGTTTGGAATTTGTTCAAAAATTGAACACTTGGATTTTCTTCTTTATTTTGTTCAAGGGGTTTTTTAACATTTGGTTCCATCTTGATGTAGATAGCATTGTATTTTTTGGCCAAATGATCTAGTGCAGCCATCTGATCTTCGTCTGGAGCAAAGCCTTTTGGATAATATCCGACGAAACGATTTAAAAATGGCACTTTATGAAAAGTAATTTGCATGACTCCAGCTAGAGTGCCGCCTACAAAAAGTCCAAGTCTTTCAACTTGGACGCCAGTTTTCTTCCTAAATTGTCCCCATTCATATGACTGCAAGGGGTGATTAGCAACTTGATTAAAAAGTTCTTTCTCTTGTGGAAGAATTTCTCTTATTAGCATAAGGCTGATAGTCCATTATATGGTAAACGTCTTTTTTTTACCAAAGCTATTTTCTCAGGAATTCTCTGATATCTAATTCATCGTTCAGTAAAGCGTCCAGACTTTCTTCATCAACGACCAAACGGATTTTTTTATCTTTAGCCGTCACGGTTGTTTTGGTTTTTTTATAATAATATTTATCTCTGTAATTGGAACTAGAATTGGAGTTGTCAAAACTACGATTAATCTTCAGTAGTTTTTGATCAATTTCTGAAAGGAATCTGCTTGGCATACTATTGCTACTGTAGCCATAAGTGAAACGACTTCTAGCGTAACTAAAATAAAGTTTTTCTTTGGCGCGAGTGATGCCAACATAGCAAAGACGACGCTCTTCTTCGATTTCACTTTCTTCCATAATTGCTCTGGAGTGAGGCAATAAGCCTTCCTCCATTCCGACCATAAAAACTATTGGAAATTCTAGGCCTTTGGCTGAATGCAGACTCATCATAGTAATTTCGTTGCCTTCGTTTTGGTTGTAATTACTCTCGTTGGCAAGGTAGCCATCTTGAACCAAGGCAATATTCTCTAGCAAAGCTAAAGTATTATCAAAGCGACTGGCGACGTTAAATAACTCTTGAATATTATCTAAACGAGCCATGTCTTCTGGATCTTTTTGATTGTATTTCTCTAGATAATGAGTGTTTTCTATGATGCCTTGTAAGCAACTGCTTGGACTTTCGAGAGTTGCTCGATCTGTTTTACTAAGCCACAGTTCTAGTTTTTCTAGGCGCCTTTTGCCAATTTTTTCGGCGCGAGCATGACTTGGACTATCGAGAGGATTAAAACAAATGCGCAGGTAAGCCAATAAATCTTTAATTTCACTGCGTTCATAAAATTTGGTGCCGCCCACGATTTTATATGGTAGTTGGCGGCGCATAAAAGCTTCTTCAAAAGCGCGTGATTGAACATTGGTGCGATACAAAAGAGCAATATCTTTGAGTTGATCGGCATACTTTTCTTTAATAATGGAGGCCACTTTTTCTGCTTCCATTTCGCCAGTACTGGTTTCATAGAGTTCTAATTTTTCTTCAGTGGTTTGGTCAGTCCACAGTTCTAGAACGGGATGAGAAAGATTATTAGAAATAACTGAGGTGGCAGCATCCAGAATATTTTGAGTGGAGCGATAATTGCGTTCTAGTCTGTATTCAGTGATGTTTTTAAAATCTTTGCTTAATCTTTCAAGATTGCGATAATCGGCACCTCGCCAGGCATAGATGCTTTGTGAAAAATCACCGACAGCAAAGAGATTTTTTTGTGGCTCGCACAAAATTTTGGTTAGAAAATATTGAACCTGATTGGTATCTTGAAATTCATCGACGAGAACATCGTGGAATTTATTCTGATATTTTAGTCTAACTTCTTCGTTATCAACGAATAATTTGTAGCAAATGGAAAGTAAATCATCGAAATCAACGGCGTTTTCATCCCGCAATCTTTTTTCATAGCTTTTGTAAACTTTTGCGGTAAAAAGCTGTAATCCGTCTCGAGCGTTTTCTTTAAATTCATCGGTGCCAATCAGCTCATTTTTGGCACTACTTATCTTGGACTTCACGACTTGCGGCTTAAAAGCGCTGACGTCAAAACTATTGATTTTATAAATACTTTTGATGACTGAAAGCTGGTCGTCGCTGTCATAGATGGTGAAATTGCTATTTAAGCCATATTTTTCTAAATGCCCATGACTGGCTTCGATGCGTAGGATTTTGGCAGATAAACTGTGAAAAGTTCCGGCAAAAGGTAAATTTTGACCAGTATATTCAAAGACTCTCTTTTTCATTTCCGCCGCAGCTTTATTGGTAAAAGTGACTAAAAAAATGCCAGTCGCTGGCACTTTTTTTTCTTTGATCAGGTAAGCCACTCTGGTGGTCAAAACTCTGGTTTTACCACTGCCCGCTCCAGCCAAGACAATAGCTGGTCCGTCTTGATGTAAAACGGCCTTCCTTTGTTCTGGATTAAGATCATTGAGAAGTTCAGCAATTTCTAACACGAGGGACATGGTAACATAACTATGTAGATGAAAAAATACATCATTGCTAACTGGAAATCCAACAAAAACATTTCTGAAGTTATCTATTGGCTTAATAATTTTCCAAATAATGAGGACAGTCGTCGTGCTTTAGTTAATTTGGAAGTTATTTTGGCGCCGCCCTATCCTTTTTTAACTTTAGCCAAAGAAATTATTGAGGAGCGTCAGTTGCCTATTAAATTAGCCGTTCAAGATCTAAGCGCCTTTGGTCCGGGACCATATACGGGTGAAGTTTCAGGTCTCAATCTACAGGATTTGCATGTCGAATATGTGATTTTAGGGCACAGTGAACGCAGGAGATTTTTAAATGAATCTAGTCAATTAGTAGCAGATAAAATTGCTGAGGCATTAAGTTGGAAAATTAAGCCAATTTTGTGTTTAGACAAACCATATTTTGAGGAGCAAGGTCGTTTTTTATCAGATGATGCTGCTTCAAAATGTTTTATTGCTTATGAGCCGGTGGCTGCTATTGGTAGTGGTTTAACTGAAGAGCCTGGTAATTTACTAGCAGTTAGAAAAGCATTAACTCCACTTTATGACTGTAAAACTTTAATCTATGGCGGCAGTGTTAACGCCGACAATGTCGCTTCTTTCTTGAAAGTTTGCGATGGTGTTTTAGTTGGGACGGCTTCGCCAAATTTAACTGATTTTACAGATCTTCTTTTTGCTGCTTCTCTTGGTCTCACTAATTAATTTAACTTGTCAAAAACCTACTCTTAGCATATAGTTTGAACTATTGTGACTTTTAAAGAGATAGTAGTTCTTACCCTAATTTTGTTTTTTGCTTTATTCACTCGTTTGTTTAGGCTCGATTATCCTTCACAAATGTATTTTGATGAGGTTTATCATGTGCCAGCGGCCATGATGCTTAGTGATAGTGATTTCAGAACGCCATTTGATTTTAGGCAAGCTAGTTATGACGGCCAAAATATTGCTGATTGGTTACATCCACCACTTGCCAAGTATTTTCAAGCCGCCTCAATTCATTTTTTTGGTAAAAATCCTTTAGCGTGGCGTTTGCCTTCACTTGTTTTCTCATTGCTGTCACTGGTTGTTTTTTATTTTTTCTTACGCTTTTTAGGTAGAAAATTTTTCTTTAAAAAAGAAGATTCTCTGCAAAAAAATGATTTGGCAATTAATTTAGCCTTACTTGGGTGTTTTTTATTTAGTTTAGATGGTTTGTTTTTAACTCAATCGCGCATTGCGATGAATGATGTGTTTCTACTTTTTTTTCTTTTAGCTGCTGCCTTTAGTTATTTTGTTTATTTATCCAAAAAGAAATATTCTTTTTTATTTTTAAGTGGTGTTCTTTTAGGATTTGCTTTGGCGAGTAAATGGACGGCTTTGTGGATTATTTTACTTTTATTTGTGAGAGAGTTTTTACCTCTTAAGAATTTTAGAAAATTACCATTTTTGATTTTTTCATTACTCTTTACTCCATTCTTTATTTATTTATTAAGTTATTTGCCAATGTTTCTTGGTGGACAGAACATTTTTGATTTTTTGATTTTACAGAAAACAATTGTTTTATCTCAACTGGCCAATCCCAATGTACATTTATATAGCAGTGGGCCATTTAGTTGGCTGTTAAATCTGAGACCAGTCTGGTTTTTTGTCGCTCCTTCTATTGATCAAGCATGGATCTCCAATATTTATGCTTTAGAAAATCCTCTTTTAAATCTTTATTTATTATTGGCTCTATTAATAACAGTTATTTATTTGTTTAGTGAAAAACAAAGTTCTAGTCTTAAAGAAACCATTTTATT
>CAJBWJ010000071.1 GCA_903959355.1 uncultured bacterium | reverse complement strand
TCACCCTTTGCTGTCAAAACTAGAATAGGTGTATGAATTTCGTCTGCTCTTAAATTCTTGCAAACCGTCATACCATCCATTTTGGGAATCATCAAATCAAGAATAATTACTTCATAGTCATTGGAACTAGCCAAATCAAAAGCAACCTCTCCGTCAAAAGCAGTTTCAACTAAAAAATTTTCTTGCTCCAAACCTTTTTTGATAGATTGACTAATGCGATGCTCATCTTCGACTAATAAAACTTTCATAATTATATGAATTAGATTATAGCAATTTGCTGAAAAATGGCTGAGAGCTATTCGTCTTTTTTCTCGTAGCTTTGAATAAATTTTTCACGATTCTCACCTTTGAGATGAGGAATGAATGGCCTGAAATTTTCAAGCTGTTCAGGAGACTGTCTAAGAACACTAAGAATTTTATTTAAATATTGTTGTAAGTCTTCACAATATTTAATGTTTTCAAGATAAAAATACTTTTTATTTACTCTATCAATATCCTCAGTAGCCACTCCGGAACTAGAAGCACTAGACCTAGCGGTTAGTGTCCCAACTTGCAGCGTAGAATGAGCAATTCCTTCAAAAAAACCTTGATTATTACAGCTGGTATCAACTACCATCTCCAGAGGTAAACTCTGATTATAACGATTAAAAGGAGTGGTATAAACAATTTTGGTTAAACGCTTGTTAGTTAAAATAGCTAGACTCTTCTGCCAAAGACTATAAACCCACCAAAATCCAATTAAAGCAAAACCACCAGCCAAGATAATAGTAATTGGAAAAATAAAACTGAAAGAACTAAAAGAAAAAATATTTTTAAATGCTAAAGAAAAAACGTAAGAAGTCAAAAAAATGGCTACAGCAATTAATAATACTGCAAACATTTTCTGGAGCATAAAGAGCTTGTGCTCTCTAGTTATATAAAGAATTTTTTCATCAGTAGCCTGACCAGGAAAGCGATAACTATCGTATGGAAAAACAAATTCTTTAGCCTCATGAATTTTATTCATTAGATAATTATATTTCGGACCCTGTCTTTTTGCACAAGCAAAAAGCAGTTGGTACGAAAGATGCTGTGCGAATTTCGGACCCTGTCTTTTTGCACAAGCAAAAAGCAGTTGGTACGAAAGATGCTGTGCGAATTTCGGACCCTGTCTTTTTGCACAAGCAAAAAGCAGTTGGTACGAAAGATGCTGTGCCATAGCATTAATTACTCATATTGTTCTAGATTGCTATATTAGTTATACTCGAAGATATGAATGAAATCTTTCACAAAATTTCTACCAAAGTTTCCAACATTGCTGGTCGTGCCTCAACTTTCATTTTGGCTGTAGCTATGATCGCTATCTGGCTAACTAGCGGACCACTCTTTGGTTTCTCTGACACTTGGCAATTGGTAATTAACACCACTACAACCATCATTACTTTTTTAATGGTTTTCTTAATTCAAAACACCCAAAATCGTGATTCAAAAGCCATGCATTTGAAACTAGACGAATTAATTAAAGTTAGTAAAATGGCCAGTAATAAACTAATCGAGGTAGAACAAGATACTGATGAAGAAATTGAGGTTTTAGAAAAAGAATTTCAAAAAGTTAAAGAAAAATTTAATAATAAAAAATAATGTTTGAGTATTTTAAAAAAAATAAAACCTTAGAAAAAAAACAGCAAATAATTATTTATTCTGTTCTTTCAGCTCTTATATTGATGACTGCTATTGTCTCTGCTGTTGCCAGTTATCGCCATTTTAATCAAAAAGAAGAAGTAGCCGGAACAATAGAAACAAATTTAATTGATTTGAATCAGGAAATTATTCTTGATCCAAATAATGTTAAAGAAGAAGATCAAAAAACGCTCAATATTTTATTGGCTGGCTATGGTGGAGCTGGTTATCAAGGTGGCTGGCTAAGCGACATTATTCAAATTGCTCATTTTGACTTTGAAAAAAAACAAATCACTTTCATTTCAGTTCCTAGAGATCTCTATTTACTTAGTAAAGATGGCAAAGGTTATAAAGTTAACGCTTTGCTAAGTGCAGGCATGAATCAAAACGGCGGTTTAGATGGAGGATTAGCTTTCATGCAAAAAAACATTAGTCAAATTGTCGATTTGCCAATTAAATATTTTATTGGCACTGATTTTGTTGGATTCAAAAGAACTGTTGGTTATGAACTAGGCAGCATTGAAGTCAATGTCTCACAAACATTAGATGATCCATGGTATCCAAAAGAAGGAGCTCAACTAGATCCATGTGGATACAGTCCAGAGGAAATTGCCAGCTTAACTGCTAATTACAGTGGCTTCGAACTAGAAAGCAAATTCACATGTCGCTACGATCATCTACTCTATGAAAAAGGTAAAATTAAAATGGAAGGTTATGATGCGCTCGCGTACGTACGCTCGCGCCACAGCAGTAGTGACTATGATCGCAGCCGCCGACAAGTGGAAGTTTTAGCCGGCATTCGTGAGAAGCTATTCAAATTAGAAAGTCTTAAAAATATTCCTAAATACTACGAGGCTATGGCCAAGCATGTAACGACCAATTTAGATCTAGAAAGTACTAAATACCTAGCTCCACTCTTGGTTAATGCTAATGATTTTGAGATTAAAAGTATTAATCTCACTCCAGAAAATGTTCTACAAAGTAGTAAATCCAGTGAAGGTGCTTTTATCGTCATTCCAAAAGCCGGCATGAATAATTGGACACAAATGCAAAGCTTTATTAAAAGCCAAATTTAAAAAAACTAATTTTGGTTTTTATTAAAGAAACCTCTAAACCAACCCCAAACTCCTTGGTTTTGCATTTCTGTTTGAATAGTATCTTGTAGAGAAGCATTTTGCTCGATTAAGGAGTTAGCTGCATTTTCTAGACTATTTATTTCAGTTTTATCAGTAGTTTCTTCTTGGAGTTTTTGGAGCTCTTGAATTCTCAAGCGATTGGCACCAATTTCTTCTTTTACAGATAAAACTGCCTCTTTATCGTAGCCGAGCATTTTCTTTAACCAAATTTTTTTCTCTTCCATTTTGGCTAATTTTTCTGCAATTTTTTCTTGAGATTTAATTTGTTGTTCTGCTACTTCTTTGACTTTTTTACCAATTCCTCTAGCATCTTCCTTCATTTGCAAAAGCTCGTTGACATCATCCGCTACTTGATTCATGTGTTCTCTAGATGAATCACTAGCTTCTCTAATTTTTCTAAGTTCTCTGGCTTCTCCAGAGTCACTTCCTTCCATATCTTCTTTTTCATTTTCAAATTCAGTCTTTTTTTCTTGAAGGTTGGTTTTAATTTCTTTTTTCTTCTCAATTAATTTATTTTCCATTTCCTTAG
>CAJBWJ010000070.1 GCA_903959355.1 uncultured bacterium | reverse complement strand
GGCCCAATTACGCCTGAGGCAGATGAGATTTTGGCCAAAAAAGGCGTCATCCTTGTTCCAGATGTTTTATCTAATTCTGGCGGTGTGACGGTTTCTTACTTTGAATGGGTACAGAACCTTCAAGGCTATTACTGGTCACACAAGGAAGTTATTTCCAAATTATTGCCACTCATGGAAACTTCATTTGCCGAAATGTGGGCGATGAAAACCAAGCACAAAATTGATGGTCGTATGGCTACTTATATGACTGCAGTCAAAAGAGTAGTGGATACGATGGTGTTAAGAGGTGGAATTTAAGAGAAAGCTAGATTAAAAAAAAAGCCTCGTCTGTTTGACGGGGCTTTTTTGCGCCACAAAAAACTAAGCGTTTGGATTAGAAGGATTGCTGTTTCGATTGTGTGGAGGACCAGACATTTGATGTTCTGATGAAGACCTAATTCCTGGTGAAGGCAAAGGAATTACTCCAGTTGCTTGATCAACTTGTAAATTTCTAAGAGGAATATTTTCGAGAGCACCTTCTGTGGTTGCCTGAGGGATATCTTGAGCTGGTATACCTGCCTGTCTAAACAATACTGCAGCTTGAGAGGCTTCTTTATGATCTTCTGACATATAAAGTGAGTCCGGTGGGACTCGAACCCACGACACAAAGCTTAAAAGGCTTCTGCTCTACCGACTGAGCTACGGACCCTTGTTAAAGAAACAGGTTGTTTAAAAAACAAGTTATTATATCAAAAATTAAACTTTTTATAGCCTCCAAATTTGACTACTAAAACTAGTCATTTACTCTAGAAACATAATCAGCAGTTTCAGTATCAATCAAAAGAGTATCACCGGTATGAATAAAAAGAGGAGCTTGAACAATCAAACCACTTTCCATGGTCACTGGTTTTTTGCCAGCGGTTTGACGATCACCTGAAATAGCATCTTGAGCATCAGCAACAGTCATGCGCACTTTTGGTGGAAGAACCACACCGATGACTCGTTCGTCATAAACAGTTAAATAAACTTTGATTTCAGAAGTTAGCATCTTAGCTTTGTCACCCAAGATGTGATTTGGCACATTCATTTGTTCATAAGTACGAGGATCCATAAAAACAATATCACTGCCATCATTGTATAAAAATTGCATTTCTTTGGTTTCGACATCTAATTCTTCGACATTATCATGAGATTTAAAGTTAAATTCCAAAGTGGAACCATTACGCATGTCACGCATTTTGACTCTGGTAAAAGCTGAGCCTTTGCCTGGAGAAACAAATTGTGTCTTGATGACAAAATGAGGGAGATCTTTATAGAGGATATAGAGACCTTTTTTGAGATTGCCGGCTTTAATGGTTGACATAGGTGAGGGTATTTTACGCCAGAGGACTTGATTTGGTCAAGCGACGACAGAGAGTTGTTATTCAAGCAACTTCTTCATAATCACACTTCTTGAAACTTACCTCTTAGATAATAAAGGTATGGGCCGGAGTGTAGGTGCACAATCACATTTAAGAAGTGAGATTTGGGGGTTCAATTCCCCTCCGGTCCACCACTTAAAACGTCATAAATTAAACTTGAAAAACATGGTTTTTCTGTTAGAATAAAAAGCACTTCTTAGATGCGATTGGGGAATAACCCAAATCTTAAAAAACCACTTTTAGAGTGGTTTTTTTGTGAAAAAATTTCAGATTTAGATGGCGTCATCTTCAAACAGTTGACTTGCCGGAAAAAATAAAACCTCATCGATATTATCAACATTGGCAAAAAGCATGATCAGGCGATCAATGCCAACGGCCATGCCACTGCATTCTGGCATGCCAGACTCCAGAGCAGCAACAAAATCATAATCAATCGGCTGGTCTTTTTTGCCAAGTTCACGGCGCAACTCTAGATCTGCCTCCAAGCGATTTTTCTGCTCCACGGGGTCAATTAATTCACCAAAAGCATTACCTAGTTCCATGCCAGCCAAATAAACTTCGAAGCGTTCAGCAAAACGAGGG
>CAJBWJ010000069.1 GCA_903959355.1 uncultured bacterium | reverse complement strand
TATTATCAATAAAAAATAAATCCAAAAATTATCTAAGTGATCAAAATTTTCTTTAAGTAAAATTTTACCGTTATCATCGACTATTAATACATTGTCAACTAAAATTTGGTTTTGACCTGCTCTAAAAGCAATAATACTTTCTGCAGATTCACTTGCATAATTATAAGTAGCAATTTCTTTATCATTATAAAAAATCTGAATATTTTTATTTTTTGAACTGTCTTTTTTAAAAGCAAGCTTTTGCCAACCTTCTCCGTTTATAGAAATATTTTCTATAGGAGTTTGTTCTATAAATTCGCCAGTATATCTAGCTTTAATCAAAGCAGTAGTGTGAAGTGGAGAATAACTAATTCTTAAAGCCGAAAAATACTCATCATTCTGATCAAAGATTACATAAAGATAAGATTGATTGCTTGGTAAAAAATTCAGTGAAAATTCTTTCCAAGTAAATTTTTCAGTTGAACTAACTTCATGATATCCTCTCCAAGAGGATAAGTTTAGAGAATTTTTCGCTAATGCTGGTAAAAAATATTTAAAAGAATTTCCGTCATAACCTGGATTATAAAGCTGAGTTTTACTCACCTGCCATTTTGGATTATTGGCCAAAGTATTGGTAAAAAATAAGTAATTTACTAAAACAATTCCTATAGTTAAAAGCTGGGTAATTAAAAGCGTCAAAAATAAAACAAATTTAACTTTATGTTTTACATTAATTTTGTTCTTCATATAGTTATATATAATTTTTTGTCATCAAAATGAAATTGAAGAAGTATTCAGAAAAAATATCAATAACCCAACTGATGTTGCAAATATCATGATAAAAATTAACAACAAATTACTGCGAGTTGAAAAATATTTCCAGATTTCTTGCCTCATGAAGCAATCATATATTAGCATGAACCTGTTTGATAGATTTAAATTAAAGAAAAACTTGCTTGCAACCGCAAAACTCTGCTATCATGATTTAGCATGCAAAAAACTACCCACTTAGGTTCCAATCAATCTGGTCAGGTTGGGGTGATTGTTTTACTCATCTCAGCCATTATTTTGGTCGTTGGCTTATCAATAGCCAATCGAACAATTAAAGAAAGCCAAGGCATTCTTACTCAAGAAGATAGTGCTAGAGTTTTTAGTACCGCAGAATCAGGCGTACAACAAGCTCTCGGCAATATTTTCCAGTTTGAAAGTGATCAAAACGCACAGCTGCCAGCAGATTTTACTTTTGAAGACGCTAATTTGAATCAAGTTAGTATTAAAACAGAGCAAAGCTTTGAAGGTTTTTTGACAGAAAAAACTGCCTTAGAAATTAGAGTCACTGAAGGACAAACTGGTGTTGTAAATATTAACTGGTCAAAAAGTGAATGTACTCAGGGAGCCGCTAATTTATTGATTGGTCATTACTTTTTAAAAGTTGATAGTTTCGACGTAAACTATTATTTAGTAGGCAATTGTCCTAACTACAGCGATCAACATTTCATTAGTGCCAATAGTTCCACTCTCGATACTTATCAATTCCAATATGGAATAAACATTACTAGTAATAACAATCAATCATCTTTCATTAGAATCTTTCCAATTGGAAGAGGAACTGATATCAATGTTGGGGCTGCTACCAATTTAATCGCAAATGCTCAATATACAATTCTGTCTTTAGCTCAAATGCCAGATGGCTCGAGTGCCAAAGCAATTGAAGTCAAAAGATCTATTCCCAGCGCTCCAGCTTTTATGGATTTTGCCTTAGTAAGCGGTAGTGGTTTAGAAAAATAAATATTTATTAGATAAGGTGAAGATATGTCGATTACTGCCATAGACATCGGTACTCACTCTATTAAGATAGTGGTTGCCAAAGATAGTAAAGGTCAAGTCATCAATAAATCAATTGAAGTACCAAATAAACTTGGTATGGTTGCCCCAAAAAATGACCAAGAAATTCTTCAATTTTCAGAGATGATTTCCAATCTTTTTCATGACTACAAACTTGATCAGAGTGATGTTAGATTGAGTTTGCCAGAATATTTAGTGACCAGCAAAGTCATCGAAATTCCTTTTCTCAATGAAGCAGAGCTAGCTTCAGCAATTGGTTGGCAAGCTGAACAAGCTATTCCAATTCCAAAAAATGACCTCATGCTGCAATACCAAGTTTTAGAAAAACCAGAAAAAAAAACTGCCAATGCCACCATGAAGGTTTTGCTGGTAGGCTCACGCAAATCTGTAATTGAAAAAATTAATAATATTTTTCTTAATATCGGCATTGAAGCCACGCTACTAGAAACTCAAATTTTTTCTGTAATTCGTTCTTTAGATATTCAAAGCAATGATCCTGAGGCAATTATTTTGCAAATGGGAACTAGCGGCAATGACATTGCTGTTATTGCCAACGGCATGTTTGAATTTGTTTTTAATTCCAAAACTGGAGGCTCGCTAATTGATGGAGCAATAGCTCAAAGCTTTAATCTAGACAATAAACAAGCTGAAGAGTACAAAATTAATTATGGTCTTGATCCAACACAAATGGAAGGAAAACTCATTCAAGTTGTTTCTCCAATAATTGATAACATGATCATCGACCTACAAAAAGCTATTCGTTTTTTTACTCAAAATCATCCAGAGCAAAAAATTAAGAGAATTGTGCTTTCCGGAGGTCCAGCCGCAATGAAAGGTTTGACAGAAAAACTAACACAAACTCTTGGTGTAGAAGTACTACAAGTTGATCCTTTTGCCGGATCTAAGGGTCAAATTCCAGAAAAAAATCAACTCAGTTTTAGCGTTTGTATGGGTTTAATTGCTAGAAAATTATAAAACAGCAATGATTAATATTAATTTCTTAGCCAACCGCGTCAATCAAAAAGACAAGCAAAAAGAACAGGACACTAAGATTTTCCGCATTAGTACCTATATTTTGATTGCTATTACAGTCATCATGGTTGGAACATTTGCTTTTAAGCTTTACAACACGCTCCAAATAAGTAATGCTGAGAAAAAAATTACCAAATACAAAAATACTATCTTGTCTCAAGAAAACATTGAGGTTAGCTATTTAATTTTCGTAAATAAAATTAAAGTTATTAGCGAAATCTATCAAAAGAGAAGCAATAAACAAGAAGCCATGAGTTATTTTTCTGACACTTTTAATGGTATTGCAGAAATAATTGGCATGAGTTATCAAGAGGATCAGGGAGGATTAGTCTTACAATTAAGTAGCGACAACGTCTTTAAACTACAAGAAGTAAATGATTTGCTAGATTCGGCAGGACTGCGTAAACAATATCAAAACATCGAAAAAAGTATTTTAACTCGCGGTGAAATTGGCAATTATAAGTTGACTCTAAAATTAGAACTGAAAAAAAATGATTGAAAATAAAGCAGATATCAACTGGAGGCTTTTTTGGAACACTCGCAAAGAATTAGTTTTAGCTATTTTATTTTTCGTTGTGAGTGCATTGATGATTTTTATCGGCATAATTAAACAAATATCACCAATTCAGGCTGACCTTGGCAAATTAAAAGATAGAGAAGCGGAGCTAGCTAAATTTCTAGAAAAAGCAGAGCAGCTTAAACAATTATCAGTAGATCCACAATTTAATAAATCATCAGACATTGATAAAGTATTGCCATCACACAAACCTCTTTTAGAAATACTCAGCAATTTAAACAATGTTGCCAACGCTACGGAAGTGGTCATCAAAAATTTTACTCTCAATCCTGGAGAAATCGCCACCGACACCACTAAAATTAAAAAAAGTAGTGATGATCAAAAGTATGATTATCTAGATTTAGATTTTAGTGTCAGCGGCCAACTATGGAAAATTCAAGAGTTTTTAAGCCTTATAGAGCAAGTCACTCCTATTAGTACTGTTACCAGTATTTCAATTAATCGAAATATTGATGAAGACAAAAACGCTCAAGCCCAAGCTGATTTGGTTTTGCGCACTTTTTACTTTACTCAGCCAATTAAAACTACCATTACTAGTCCATTACCAAATATTGCTGATGCAGATAGCAAGATCCTCAATAACATTAACGAATTAATTCCAAATGATCTAGAACAACAAGAAAGCGTCATAAAAGGAAATAGAGGAAATCTATTTGGTATACAGGACAAGACTGTGGAAGAACTGGAAAGAACCCTAAATACTACCAGGAATACTACCAGTACGGGCTCTGCTAAAGTCGATAACCAATAAAAAATTGGGGAAATTATTCTTCTTGAAGAACTACACGAACGCGAAGATGATCTTTGACAGCTCTAACTTGAGAAAGTTTGCGAATAGCCTTGATGACGTTACCACCACGACCAATAACGCGACCGATGTCATCTGGATGCAATTTGAGTTTAAAAACAGTTAAACCCATTTCATCAACTTCAGTGATTTCTAAATCTTCTGGATGCTCGACCATGCGAAGCAAAATGAATTCGAGTAAACTTTTCATATTAATTAGGCTTTGACTTCTTCTAATTTAGTTTCAGCTGGAGTTTCAGCAACTACTTCAGGAGCAGCGACTTCGGCAACTGGAGCTTCAACGGCTTCAATTACTGGCTCTTCTTTAACAGATTCAGTTTCTTTTTTAGCAGCTTCTAATTTGGCTTTGGCTTTTTTAGAAATGCCAGCTTTTTTGACTGGGAAAGGATTACCTGACTGAAAACGCTTAAAAAGAGCAGCGACAGTTTCAGTTGGCTGAGCACCTTTTTTGACCCATTCTTCGAAAGCTTTGACGTCAATTTCTAATTTCTTAGGAACGACAGGACTATAATGACCAAGTAAAGCAGTGTAACTACCGTCTCTTTTGTCACGAGCCTCATTGACCACTATACGATAGTGGGCTTGATGTTTTTTACCGAATCTAGCAAGTTTGATTTTTAACATAGAGCTGATATTTTACCCTTAAATAGATAATATCTCAAGTGATCTTTTTAAGTGCTGCGGTGGCTGCTGCCTGCTGGGCAATTTGTTTACTGTGACCAACTCCGACACCCCAAACTTCATCGTCAACTAAAACTTCAATGGTAAATTCCTTGTTATGATCAGGACCGATTGCCTTGATTACGCGATAGATTGGAGTACTCAGAGAACGAGCTTGAACTTCTTCTTGCAACAAGCTTTTTTGATCTTTATAACTTTTGTTTTGCAAAATGTCGCTGAATTTAGGAAATAAATGCTTAGCTAAAAAATCTTGCGCTGCTCCAAAGCCTTGATCAAGATACATGGCGCCGATGACGGCTTCTGCCAGATCAGCTAATAAACTATCGTTTTCACGACCGCCGCCTTGCTCTTCACCTTTGCTAAGAAACATTTCTTCGTTAAGTTTGAGTTCACGAGCTAAAGCAGCTAAAGTTTCAGTACGCACCAAAGCGCTACGATAAGCAGTTAATTTGCCTTCGTCTTCACCTGGTCGATTTTCATAGAGATAAAGAGTAGCTGCCAATTCCAACACAGCATCGCCAAGAAATTCCAAGCGTTCGTTAGATTCTATTGCAGTTGTGCCAGACTGAGTTTTTTCATTGAGAGAACTGCGATGGGAGAGAGCAGTAATGAGTAAATCTTTGTTTTTGAAATCCAAAATCATGACTATCCTAGTTCATATTCATCATAAACTAATTTGGCTAATTCAGCCACGCTAGCGTGATGAGCTTCTTCGGTCAATTCTTTAAAAACAACTTTTTCGTTTAGTTCAATTTCAAATTCTTGATTGATGCGATCTACCAAGCGACTAAGATCAATGTCTAGATTTAGACCAAGATCTTCTTCAAGATCAGCATCAGGCACTACTTCTTCAATATCATTACCAGTTATATCAACCAGCAATTGTCTTAACTTATTAAAAACTTCTTGATCAATTTTTGCCATTTTCTTCTTCCTTTACTTCTTCAATATCAGTTTCTTTAAATAAAATTTTTCCAAGAACTCCATTGACAAATTTGGCCGATGTTTCAGAACCAAATTCCTTGGCTAATTCAACAGCTTCATCAACTAAGACTTTCTTTGGGGTTTTTTGAAAACGGCTTTCAAAAATGATCAGGCGCATTACTGACAAATCGACTCTATTGATCTCAGAAAGTGGTCTTTCTGGAGCATGTAGGGCAATTTCTTCATCGATTGAGGGCGCTGCTAATTTAATTTCATTGAGCAATTTAGCATCTTCTGGAGCGACTAATTCTGGATCGAGATACTGCTGATCTTGCTCTTCAAAAGTATGGGCAAAAAGCATCTGCATTAAAAAAACACGGCGCTCATGGCGGGCATCATGTTCAACTAAAGAATCATCATCTAAAAAATACATAGATAACCAGTAGACTAGGGGAGAAAAAGCCTTTTTTCAATAGGCAAAATAAGGCTTTTAAAGGCCTAGATTCTTGAGCATATTAGCTACGAAACTTTGCTTGTGCAAAGGAATAGCAATTACTTTAGGATCTTTTTTGACATTTGCTTTGTTACCAGCACGGCGTTTGCCTTGTTCTACTCTGGTAATTTTATTCTTTGGTAGTGCACCCATAGGATTTCCTTAATATAGTTTTCTGTTAGAAAAGAAGGATTATACCCGGTCTACTAGATAAGTGCAATATTTGACTAAACTATAGGATGTGGATACAATTCCGCTATCGAGTGGTTATTATTAACCCTTGTCTTTGTGGCAAAATATAGCAAAGAAAGAACAAATCAAATGGGAAAAGAAAACACTTTTGGCAGACAAGAAGCTAGCAGATATGAATCAATGAACCGAACCAGGAACGCTTTTACTGGAGAGAAGAATAAGTACGATTTAAAAGCTAGAGCTTTAGGCAATTCAAAGGAAAAACCAGAAGTTTTTAGCAAAGAAGATAATAAATTCTTGGATGAACTCGCTGGCAAAAACGCCAACTTAAAAAGAAAAGAGTTAGAGTCATTACTGCAATTTAGTCGACTCGCTACCCAGCAAACAATCCAAAGAGAATTAAACAGCCAGAGATATTTAACTAGACTTGATGCTGAACTTGAACTTAGTCACAAAATTAACGAAGCAGCAAAAAACAAAATTAGAGCAAGAATTGAACAACGTGCAATAGCCGCAAAAGCTCAAAAAGAAGAAGCTAAAAAAGACAGACCAATGAGTGAATGGGAGCTAACTGCAGCCATCTGGAAATTACAAATAGAAGCCATGGCCAAACCTTTTAAAAAGATCGAAGATTTTGCTTTTGCCATCATTGATAGATTGCCAAATGGAATTCTAAGATTCGTTCCACTCGCAGTGCTTTTTATTCTGGTATTAGCAGCATGTTCTGCTGCTCCTACTCCAAAGCCTGATGCCGCAAACCCAAGCACTCCTCAAGCAGGTGAAGTTACTGCTGCTCCAGTAGGAGCCACTGAAGCTGCAGTTGCAACTGTGCAAGCTACTGGTACAGCTACGGCTACAGCAGAACCAAGTCCAACTGCTACAGAAAAAGCCATGACTTTGAAAGAAAAAGTTGATGCTTTTGCAGCAGGAAAAATTGAATTTCCAGCCAACATGTCTCCAGAAGAATATTCTGCTTTTATTGACGAAATGAATAATCATGTGGGCAGAAAAGCTATTTGGGTAGAAAGTTTTGATAATAAAACTAAAGCTCCAGTCGTCCTATATTTTAATATCACAAAAAATAATATGGTTAAACTACCAGGTACTTATGCAGAAAACAAAGCCATTATTGATCAAAATGCCCTAGAAATGTTTGTAAAAATAAACGTAGAGCCGGGAACTGGCAACTTACAGTATATCGATACTAGTGGAAAATTAGTAACTTCACCAAATTCTGCCGGTGTAGATTGGAATTTAAGGGTTGACAAAACCAACTATGAAATTGGATTAATCGATTTGCCAGAGGTGATCGGAAAAGGAGCTGGAGATGCGAATACTTATTGGAAAAGAGCGTTCGAACTCAATGCAGAATTCGTCTTCATTCCAGGAATCCTAATGGATGATACTGTCTCTAGAGTAGTATCTAATCAAGGTGGTTGGAGTGAATACCCCTGTTTGGATATATTGTTTGTTAAAACTGACGCAGCAGGTAATCCAACATATGGTATTAGGACAATGGATGGACCAGCTCCAAGCACTTATCTCGGAAATGAAGGTGAAACTCTAGACGTAGATTCAAGCTTAGAATTACGTAGTACTGACATGATAAAAAAGTTTGAGGCCGGTGCAGTTCATTATGTTAGCGTGCCAAAACAACAACAGCTAGTATGGGATCAATATAACTTAGCAAGTATTGATGAACTTCAAGATACTGGCTCAGCAGCAAACTCTTCCAATAATGCTTTAAATCAACGTATGCCAGGTGATGGTAATATTATTTTGGCAGCACCGATTTTTATTAAGAAGCAGTAAAAAACCATTCTTGCATCACATAGAAAAAAAGTGTTAGACTAATTGTTGTATGAGGAAGTTATTTGTCATTGTTTTAGTTACAGTTATTATCGGTAGCGTTGGACTCATTTCTTACAAAAATTTCAGTAAAAACTCCAAAAACGTTAATTCTCCTACTCTTGTCTACAATGGCGAGTCAGGTAAATGGGAAAATATTCAAAATATACCTAGAATCAATCGTGAAGAGCTAGATAAAAGTTCCAATAAAGATGGCTTTAATAATATGTCCCTGCTTCGTGGCTACTTTGATCACTATGACGAAAAAAACGGGGATATAGTGATTAAATCATTACTGCCATTTACCATGGGTTCACAATTTGAAACAGTAAATCTCAAAGCTCCTGTCAGCAAAATTATCTATTGCGCCCCAAAAATCACTATTGTGCCAAAAACTGGCGAGGAAATATTAACACAAAGCTTAACTTTCCCAGTCAAAGATGGACAAGTTTTAAACATTATCGGTGAAAAAGTTATTAATTTTGGTAAATTCATTCAAGAAGCAAACACAGACACTTATTTATTTGTTCAACTCACTCAAGATTTTGATAAGACAAAAACAAATTATATTAAAAAAATAATAACGATTGGCTTATGCGATTAAATAAAAATATTAATATTAAACTGTTTTTTTTGTTTTTTATAATGTTTTTCCTTAAGGGAACTAGCACTGTTCAAGCTTGTCTTTGTGGAGAATTATGTAGAAACTGTCCAGAAGCAACTTTTACATCCTCAGCATGGTTTAGTTGTCCTGGAGGGCAAGGCATAAGAATCACATGTGAAGACAATGCTGGCGCCTCTGGCTCATATGTAGTTGGAACAACAGGCACTTACTGGAATCCATCTGGAAATTCGACTACCATTTGTAAGAATACTTGCGATCCACTGACCACTGTAAACAAAGTTGTTGAATGCTATAACTACATTGGCGTTTGTGAGAATTCAGTGCCTACTGCAACCCCTAATACAGGTAATCCCGAAGGTGGTCCAGCAGCTCCGTTGACTGTTCCAAGTGGTCCCATTCTTCCAGGAGATGTTCCTATTTCTGGCAGCATCAATTTGGACGTAAATGCTGCAGCTAGCGGTTCATACTGCAGTCAATCTGCCAGCTCACCATTAGCAATTGCAGGCTTATCTATGTTTGGAATCAGTAGTACGTATACATATTCACCAACCATGACTGAAAGTGACTACTCAATAAATATGGAATACGCCGGCAATAACTACACCGTTGCATTGGATTTATCAGGTCAAACTGGCGGTGATAATTATGTTTGTTCTTGTCCAGCAGCAGCAGATCCAAACAACCCATATTATTGCAGTTATTCCGGAGTAACTGCTCCTGGAAATAATGTCAATTTCTACGTCAAAAAATATAATCTTTCCAGTGATTCTTGGTTTCAGGTTTTTGGCGGAAATCTATTTGCCAAAACTAACGTCAACAGTCCTGTTCCATATAGTTTCTGTTTAGCTGATGGCAACTGTCAAGCTGCTTTATTAGTTCCACAAGCTGGCTCCACCAATAAAACTTCTAGCGGATTTCCTATATCTAACACTGACAGTTCTAATAATATTATAAGTAACGCCTCTAGTACTTTTTATCACTCATATTTTAATCTGGCAGATAGACCAAGTAATGTTAATTCTTATGGTGTATCAACTGATCTAGCTCAGTTATCTTATGATTATTTTTATAAATTAGCCGAGAACTCAGTACAGCAAATTGGCAATGGAGAAGTCTTTGAACCACTCTTTAGCGATTGGACCAGTAGTGCTTGGTGGAGTGCTAACGACATTAATTATGTCAGAATTAATGGCGATGTTGTTATTGCAGAAACTCAAGGATTTAATTTAACCAGTAGCCAAAAATTAATAGTTTTTGTCGATGGCGATCTGACAATCAATGATACCAATCCGAATGACACCAATCTCAAAATCACCAGTGTTGATAAAGGTGGCTTTTTAGCTTTCTTTGTCACTGGCAACATCTCAATTACACCATCAGTTGGTTATGAGCTTTTCCCAAGCGTTCCAACTGTACCAGCTGTTTCCACAGCTAATAGTAATTTGGAAGGCGTTTTTATTGCAGACGGCACTCTGACTATTATGTCTAAATTAGCTGTCGGCATAGCTCCTCCAGATAAAAAATTCATTGGCTCCGGAACCTTTATTGGTTGGACAGGAGTTAACCTAGATCGCACTTTTAATGATGGGGCTTCTGGACCAATCTTAAACAATAATCAAGCTATTGAGAACTTCATTTATCGTCCTGATTTCTTAGCTAATTGGCCAACCAAGCTCAAGGCTAGTGTTAGCAACTGGCGTGAAGTCGATCCACAATTAGTTCAACAATGAAGAAACAAAAAGCTTTCACTTTAATTGAGCTATTAGTAACTTCTAGCATCACTGCCCTGATGATGCTTGCCATGAGCAGCTTATTTATTACATTTCTAGCTACAGCCTACAAAAGTCGTATTAGTCAAAACTTACGCGAATCTGGCAACAATGCCATAAAACAAATTATTGAAATGATTAGAAGCTCCAGTGAAATAACTTCTCCCTGCATTAAAGACTCTCCGCTTAATTACATCACTTTAGTTGGTCCTGACGGCTTAGAAAGCATCATTAGAGAAGAGGATGATCGTATTGCCTCAGTTTCAGCTACTAATAAATTTTATCTAACTGAAAGCAGCGCTAATCCTAATTACATTAATAGCTTGATTTTTAAATGCTATCCAACTCCTGAAGGGAAAAAGTACATCGAGATTAGTTTTAATATTCATACCGGGGATAATACCGCCAGCAACAGTGCTCGCTCAACTACATTGGATTTTGGCTCAGGAATGGTGACTAGAAATTAAATTCTAGTTTTTTAGTAGTTCTCAAAATTTTGTTCCAGAATCAAAGATTTAGCTTTATTACCTTCATTCCATTTTAAATCTATCTGCACAGAAAGAGTGTCATTCCCATCAAAATTAACCACCGCTTCTCTTTTAAAACTATATCTTGCCGCTTCCAAAAGATCGCTGTCAGAACAGGCTCCTAGCTTGGTAGAAATACTAGCCACTTCTTCAGGTAAACTACTGACACAATAACGAGAGCTATCAATTAAAAAAGTAGAGAATCCATACCAACTATTAATTGATCTCTCCTTACGGAAAAATTCCAAAGCCTCTTGAGCTTTTTGTAGGGCTAATTGCTTTTTTTCATTACTATCAGACAATTTAACAGACATTGAGATCATAGCGCTAACTGCAGTTAAAACTAAAGCAATGATTGAGACAGCGACTAAAACTTCCACAAGAGTAGAGGCACTCTGTCTATTCGTATTTAACATCAATAGTTCCTCCCTGATCGAGATTGAAAGTTACTTTACTTCCACCACGACTAATGATCGCGCTACCACTGGAAACAGGAATATTATTTAGTAAAACCACAGCCCCTCTCATTGGCAAAAAAGAAATCTTAAAACTCTGATTTAACAGGGTATCAGTTTGATCAATCGTATAACTATCATAAGTTAAAAAGCTACCATCGCTACAACGAACTCGAGCAGTTGAAGAAATTTTATTACTAGCATCAAGTGCTGAAGAAACTTCAATCGCTCCTAATTTAGAGCAAAAACCCACATCTTCATTTCCCAAAAAACCATTCTGTGCTTTGTTACGAGCATCTTTAAAAATTGCTTCAATATTGGAACCAGATTGATAAAGCCTTTGTTTATCTAAGAAACGTAAATAATTAGTAACTCCAACTGTCAGAGAAACCACCATAATTGACACAGTTATTAGCAATTCAACTAAAGTAAAAGCAGATTCTTTTCTGAGAAAAGATCTAGAGAGCGATGATGTCATATGTTGTTTGATTTGGCTCCAAAATAGCGCGTAAAGTTACCTTGACGCAATTTGTTCCGCTGGTGGAAGTGCAAATAGCCTGATAGACATAAGGCACTGCATTTTTTGGATCAGTTAACGCTGTTTCAGAAATATATTCAGAAGCATAAAGAGTAGTTACCATGTCCGCAAAATTCAGAGTTGTGGAATTAGCATAGTAAGACTTGTCTTGTTTATATATAGTCAGAGCTTGTCTCATAGTCTCCAAATCGGCTTTTCTCTTCGCATTACGACTACTAATCGATGCCTGACTAAAGCTCACTAAACCGATTGTAGTTAACAAGATAATAATCGTTGCTGAAACCAAAAGTTCAATCATTGTAAAAGCTTGTTGTTTTTTTAACATTTGTTTTATCCTTACTGTAAATTGCTTATACAATAAAAATCTCCTTCTCCATAAGTACAAGTTGTTTCGCCAGTATTTGGTAAAGCGCTTGAATTGCCAGTACTGCTTTCCAATAAAGTACAAACACAATAACCGTCACTAGCTAAATTTATAGTGTAAACATTTTCTGCAGTATTTTTTGGATCTTCTGGCAAACCAGATGGAAAAATTGTCAAATCATTAGCCTCAGTCGTATTAGCAGGATAAGCTCCTGCTTTGGCCTTATATTGCTCAAGGCCATTCTGCATTGCTTTAATATCAGCCCTACGCCTAGCATCTCTGCCTTTTTTTTGAGCAGTAGAATAAGCAGCTGTTCCCAGAGCAACTAATATGCCAATAATAGAAATCACTACTAAAATTTCCAATAGAGTAAAGCCGTTTTTTTTCATAATGTGTTTACCTTAATAATCATCTTAGCTAATTCGTTATCCACTGACAACACTCCGCGAGCATCTTTAATACTAATTTTGGCCTGAAAATAGCAAACAGTTGTCTGACAAGTATAAGTGTGATCAAAAGTATCTTGAGAGTTAGTGCCTTGAAACATTTCGCCATCTCCAAGATCAACTGAAACTTCCAAAGGCAAAGCAATCTCATTATCTTTTTGACCAGCTTGTTGTTTATAAAAAACAGTTTGCAGCTGCTCTAGAATAGAAGTTTTTTCATTTTTACTAAGCTGTCCTTTAAAAACATCACCCTTACCATTGCCCAAAACATATGAGAATGTTATTACTTCTCCAGAGTTAACTTCCACCGTTCTGATCTTCTCGTCAGGACTAGGTCTTGTATTAAATGATAGGACTGAAGGCCTAAGCAAACAGGATTCATAGCAGCTCTTTGGACAATCAGTAACAGAAGTAGTTTGATTACCGAGGCCACTTTGTAAATCTAAACTGCAACATTGATAGTTATGAGCCTGACAAGAAGTAAGAGGGCCATTATCATAATCCAAGTCTGGTTTTGATAAATAATTAGAATGAAGTGTTTTTTGATCAGTATAAATAAATAATTTTCTTCCCATAGAACTTAGCTCGATAAAAGATGGCAACTCTCGATCATCAATTATAAAACCACCGCCTGAAGATTTTTTAAAGAGTAGAGGAGGCAATTTTTTAGTTGCTACGACAATTGGCGAAGAAGTAAAATCTTCACAAACTACTTCTAAGTTGTAATTCTTATTTGAAGTAAATCTAATCTGAGTCCAATAATCTTGACCATAAGAAAATTGACGAGCACATTCGTTGCCATAACCCTTTTTAAGCAAAAACTCATAGTCAGTTCTCAACATGGTAGAGCCCCAAACAAGCAGAATCTCTCGCCCAAAGAAAAAACTCAAAAAACCGAGCACTAAAACTCCAATTAAAGAAAAAAAGAAAAATCTTAATATACGCATATGCTGTAATTTTTTAATTTAGAATCAGGCCAAAATACCACTGCCAAATGGCATCTCCAAAACCAAAGCTAATTAAAACAGCTAAGATTAAAAAAGGAGCAAAAGGCAAGACTTGGCCAATTTTTTTTCTTCCTGTTATTAATACAAGCATAGCAAAAAATCCCCCAATAATAAAAGCCAAAAAGATACTCAAAGTAACTTTTGGCCAAGAAAGAAGAAATGATAGAGGAATCATAAGTTTAATATCTCCAAAACCCAAAGCATCCTTTTTTAACATTTTTTTTGCCAAAAATGAAAGACTATAAAAGAAAGTAGTCGAAAAAATGACGGCTATGATAGGTAAAAACCATGACTGTCCTGATATAAATTGCAGACTCACTGCCAATATGGACAAAAGTACAACAAAAAAATCTGGAACAATCAGATATTGAAGATCAGATAATAAAGTAAAACAAAGGATGAAGAAAATTAAAAAATATATAGCTAATTGTGAAATTGGCAAATTTTGTAAAAAAGGCAAATAAACATAAGCTGAATAGAGAAAAATTCCAGAGAAAAAAGCAAAGAGCTCAGTTAAAAAATAAATTTTAGCTATTTTTTTATGACAGTGTCGGCACTTACCCTTAAGTAATAAAAAAGAGCTGAGAGGAATATTGTCATACCAAGCAATCATTTTGTGACAATGGTCACACTTTGAACGACCCTTAGAAAAAGTTTCATCTCTTGAAGTTCTATAAATCACCACATTGAAAAAACTAGCCAATATAGATAAGAAAAAAGCAAAGAATAAGACCAGGCTAATTTCAAAGAACAACATTATGGTAAACAAACGTATTCTGATTTATCGATACAGACGGTAGCGGCTGCAGCTTGCAAATCAGTTGGCAATCCAGTACCGCTGGTATCAGTACAACGAGATGCTGCTTCTTCTTGCATAGCGCCAGACTGAGGCTTGAAGCAAACATAGAGACTACTTCCTGGATCACCATTGTAATAGACATACAAATGGTTGTAATCAGGCTTGGTGACTTTGTCGACAAAACTACGCTTAACTTCATTTGTACCAGCACAAGTGCCAGCAATATCACCATTAGCAATTTTGTCCAAGACAAAACAAGGAGTTGCAACTGAATCATCATTCCAAGCATCAATCGAAGGAGTTGCAGTTGTGATTGCCACATTACCTGAAACACCTCTCCAAGCCAAATCAGAATCATTGTTAGGATTGGTGGTCCATGGATAATAACCTTTATAGGCATAAAAACGATCAATAGCACTAAGCAACTGCTCAGAATCAGAGCGAGTACCAGTGTCACGACCACGATTAATTTGTTCGATAGGATTAATAGCTGCAAGAACTGCTACCGCTAAAATACCCAAAATTGCTATAACAATGAGTAACTCAATCATGGTGAAAGCCGCTTGGCTTCTAATCTTAGAGAAAAAAATTGTTTGTTTCATAAAATTCACCTTCGATAGACTAAATAAAAGCTCAGGTTTCAGTTTAGCTTAAAAAAGCAATTCTTTTCAAGTACTAAAACTGACTGGTCAAGCTGTAAATTGGCATAATAATTGCTATCACAATAAAACCCACACCTAAACCAAGCAAAATCATGATCATTGGTTCGATAGCAGTTGTTAAATTTTTAATAGCGTATTCACTTTCCTTTTCAAAATATTCAGAAATCTTTCCGAGAATTTCATCCATTTTTCCTGTTTCTTCTCCAACAGCAATCATTTGATAGAGAATAGAAGGAAAATTTTCATAGTGAGCAATTGCATCAGAAAGAGTAACGCCTTTTTCAACTTGTTTGTTTATTTCCTTAAGTTCTCCTCTGTAAACAGCACTATCTATAGCTGAAGCTACAATGTCTAATGCCTCTAGCAAAGAAACACCTGCTCCAAGAAGTAAAGATAGTGTGCGAGTAAAATCAGTTAAAACAATTTTTTGCTTCATTACACCAAGAATTGGCATTTTGAGAAAAAAAGTATCTAAAGATTTCTCTCCAACTGGAGTTTTTTTCCAAGCTCTCAGAGCAAAAAAAACTCCAACAACAACAATTAATATAGCCCACCAAGAATTGACAAAAAAACTAGAAATTCCCATTAATATCTTTGTTGCTGTCGGAAGATCAGCACCAAAATCCTGATACATGGATGTTAATTTTGGAATAACTGCCACCATCATCACTACGGCCACCGCCACCATTGCCAAAACAATAATTGCTGGATAAACCATAGCGCCTTTAGTTTTGGCTCTAAAATCTTTTTCCTTTTCCATGGTAATAGCTAAACGATCTAAAACTTCATCAAGTACGCCTCCAATTTCACCAGCTTTAACCAATTGCACATAAATTCTTGAAAAATTTTCTTTATATTTGGCCAAAGAAGCAGAAAAACTTAAACCACCCTCAACATCTTTTAAGATGTTGCCAGTTAACTTGGACATTTCAGTTTTGCCTTGTTCTTCTAGAATAGAAAGAGCAGTTGCCAAAGGCAGACCAGCGTTAATCATGGTTGCTAATTGTCTAGTAAAATTAACCAAGTCTTCAAACTTAACCTTTTTGCTAGTCAAATTATTTAAAACACCTGCTTGCTGACCAATAGCAACGACATCTATAACAAATAAATCACGACCCATTAGAGTAGAAACTGCCTGTGCCTTAGATACAGCTTCAACCTTACCTTTAATGTTTTCGCCTTGCTTGTTTTTAACTGAATATTTAAAAATTGGCATAACAATAAATTATTTACTATCCAAAAGTCTAATTAACTCATTTGGTCTAAATGATCTAGAAAGCGCAGTTTCTTTGCTAATTATTTTTTGATTAAGTAAATCTAACAAATGATTTTCCATTAGGATCATGCCTGAACCAGAAGAGGTTTGAATAACACCATCAATTTGAAAAACTTTCTTTTCGCGAATTAAATTGGCCACAGCTGGAGTGTTAAGCATAATTTCAACTGCAGCAACACGACCGCCATGAATTTTTGGTATGAGACGCTGTGAAATGACAGCATTAAGGACGGTAGAAAGTTGTTGACGAACTTGAGCCTGCTGATGAGAAGGGAAAACATCCACAATACGATCAATTGTTTGGGAAGCGGTATTAGTATGTAGCGTTGCAAAAACAAGATGACCTGTTTCGGCCAAAGTTAGAGTTAATGAAATTGTTTCAAAATCACGCATTTCACCAACTAAAACTACATCTGGATCAGAGCGTAGGGCAGAGCGCAAGGCAGCCTTCCAAGCCTTGGTGTCTTTACCCACTTCTCTTTGAGAAATAATACTTTTGGAAGATTTGTAAACAAATTCAACTGGATCTTCAATCGTTAAGATATGGCGACTGTCAGTTTGGTTGATCTCATCAATAATTGCTGCTAAAGAAGTTGACTTACCCTCACCAGTTGGACCAGTAAATAAAACTAGACCCTGATTGTAATTAGAGAAGCTATGAAAAATTTTTGGCAAACCTAGATCATCAATGCTTTTAATTTCATCAGGAATTAAACGAAGTGCAGCAGCATAACTTTCCATCTGTCTATAAACATTAATTCTAAAACGGCCCTTGTTGCCAAATTGATAAGCAAGATCAATTTCTTTTTCTTCTTCTAGAGTATCGCGCTGCTCCTTGGTGAGTAGAGAGAAAACCAAAGATTCTACTTGTTCTTTATTCAAAACCTGTGGTCCAGAGGGAAAACTCAAAACTCCATTTACTCGGACCGAAAGGGGAGAGCCAACAATTAAATGTATATCTGAACCTTTATTATCAATTGTGAACTGTAGTAAATCTTTAATTTGCATGATTAAAATTCAATAAATATTTATTTAACATCTGCCACACGCAGCACTTCTTCAATAGTTGTTTCACCTTCTAAAACTTTAAGGTAACCATCTTGTTTCATCAAAATCATACCTTGTTTTAATGC
>CAJBWJ010000068.1 GCA_903959355.1 uncultured bacterium | reverse complement strand
AGTACGCGCAAAGCTTTGAAGACATGATTATTTTTATCAATAACATCTACTTCATTCATGTTTGGCTCAGCTTTAAAAAAACGACTTTCTCTGTTCAAAAATAATTTAGTGTTAATTAATCGAGCAAAAAAGTTTCCTTGTAAATCTGCCCCAGTATGTTTAATCAAAGACATTAATTCTGTAAAAAGTAATTCAAAGTTACGAAAAACATCTCCTTCTCCCAAATTAATAGTCTGTTCTTCTAGAGAATCGAAATTGCCTTTGAATTGGCCATTAACTGAAAAATTAGCCTCATGCATGGAAAATTTATGCCCAGTTTTTTCATTAATAATTTTGAGCATTACGATAAAATCAGCAAATTCTAGCCACCAAGATTTGGAAGGTTGTAGCGGTTTGTGAGCTTTATCGCTCGCAGCTGACAATTTTTCATGCTCTTCTTTTAATTCAAGCAATTCACTCAAAGTGTAAACTAATAAAGCCTCTAATGAAGAGATTTGATTGGCAGCTAAAAGAGATGGGTGAGATTCTTTTGTGTATCCAACTCTACGAAAGAGAATCGACATCTCATCACGCATATGTCTATTTTCTGCCTGTGCTGCCAAAGCCACCACGATCATTTGCTTCAAAAATTTCTAATTTTTCTAAATCGATTTTTTCTCGTTTCAAAACAATCATCTGTACTAGTCGTTCACCTTTTTCAATTTTTACTGCTTGCTTACTAAAATTGTATAAAGCAGCTTTGTATTCATCGCCGTCACCGCGATAGTCATAGTCACCAATTCCCACACCATTTGCCATCATTAAAGATTTTTTCTGCAAAGAACTCCTAGCCGATAGTAATACAAAATAGCCTTCTGGAATTTGTAAAGCAATGTTTAACGGTACATAAGCAACTTCGCCAGGATTTATTTCCATGTCTACGCGACTATAAAGATCGAGTGCTGCTGCCCCACTACTTTTATACTCTGGTAAAGGTAAAGATTGATCGAAAAGTTTAATTTTTACTTGCATATGTTTTTCTCTACAAGGCTAATAAATCCCATGCTAACATAGCTTTATGCAAATGGAAACTTTTGTTTTAGGCAGCATGCAGACTAATTGCTATCTGCTAATTAGCGATCTTTCAAATTCAGCTGTTCTTATCGATCCAGCTGACGATGGCGATTTTTTGAATGAAGAATTAATGCGTCGCAATCTGAAATTAGAAGCAGTTGTTCTAACTCATGGTCACTTTGATCATTGTCTGGGTTTACTTAGTTTAAAAACTGCCTGGAAAATGCCAATTATGATGAATTTTGCTGATCAATTTCTGCTAGAAAGAGCTCGTGAAAGTGCGCTGCACTGGCTGGGAACTGAAAGTGATCCAGTGCCTCCAGCTGATTTTGACTTAGCTAATCTAGATTCAATTAAATTAGTTGGCGAAGATTTTCAAATTATTCAAACTCCTGGTCATACTCCAGGCAGTATTTGTTTGCTTTATAAAAAAGATAAAATTTTATTTAGCGGAGACACGATTTTTGCAGATGGGAATATTGGACGAACTGATTTTGCTTATTCTAGTGGTAAAAAAATAAGCCAAAGCTTGGAAAAACTAAAAAAACTACAAGAACAAGGTTTCTACGGAGAAGTTTTTGCTGGTCACGGTGAAAGTTTTTTTATCTAGTTGTTTATTCAAAAATTGATCTAATTAATCAAGATAGTAGAATGCGTGTCTCAATGGTAGAAAAAAAAGCAACACCTGGAGAAGAAGAGTCTAGTTCTGAAGAAGAAGACTCTAAAACAAATCAAACAATTCTAAGAGAAATCAATCTTTGGCTTGATGCCATTGAACAGATGGAAGGCAAAACAGTTGCCAAAATAATAAAAGAACAAATAGATGAACAAAAAAAACCAATTAAGTAGAATATTCTAGTAAAATGGTGCCTGAATCATTTAGCTTAGTTTGTTGTAATAAACTAAATCTTTTTTCGATTTTTTCATTAAACAATTTCACTCCTTCACCAAAAACATAAGGCTCGACCGTTAAAAACATTTTATTTACTAAGTTTTTTTGTAGAAATAAATTATAAATACTAGCTCCGCCGCAAAGTGCAACTTGTTTTACTCCTTCTTTATCTAAATTAGCCAAAATTTCTTCTGGGCTTTCTGCCGTAAATAATAAATTAGGATCATTAAATTCAGCGTAGCGCTCTGGCTGGCTAGTCATTACTACAGTGCGACGCTCTGGCAAAGCTTTTTTAATTGTTTCAAAGGTTCTAGAACCCATAATCATAGTGCCAATCTCCTTACTTTTTTTGGTGAAAAAATGCCAATCTTCTTTGCTCGTCCAAGTGGTCGAAGGCAAACTTTCTTTATCAGCTGGAGCAATAAAACCATCAATACTCATCGCAGCAATTAAAATTACTTCTGGTCTATCCATATCTGGTTTGTTCATAGAGCAGCTCCTCCTTTTTGCCAATTTGCGTTTGTAAGTAATGGTGCATAAGCATCATCTTCTA
Source organism: uncultured bacterium (assembly GCA_903959355.1). Classification (GTDB taxonomy): domain Bacteria; phylum Patescibacteriota; class Microgenomatia; order UBA1400; family PJMF01; genus UBA1364. The sequence goes on along the minus strand of CAJBWJ010000068.1, from coordinate 10,334 downwards.
GTGCTATTTTATTTTCTTCTAATTCTTCTTTGCTTGGCTCGCGATCAATAAATTGAACTTTATCTAGATCAGTGAGCAAAGCAAATGGCGTGATCTCGCCCACTTCGCCCATTTCAAAGGTTGCTGCCACGCCCAAAGCCTCAGCAACATTAACCTGAACCATTTTAATTTTTCGGCCAAAAATATCTGTTTCGCCGATGTGATTATTTAGAGGCTTAAAGCCACAACTAGCGACAGTGGTTCCAACTACTCCCCAACGTAGTGGAAAAGAACGACTGTCAGTGGTAATTACGCCAAAATTTTTAAGACCATGTTTTTTGCGTAGATATTGCCAAACACCATTAATGGTTTCTTGAATTTTTTCTGGCCAAAGAACATAACATTCTTCTCCATTCAGAGAAGCATTGGATTCATCAATGCCAGCATTGACTGCGAGAGTTGAATTTATGATGGTTAGCATCATGTCATATTTGGAAGAATGTGGATCGATATAAAGTTCTGTTTCTCGTTTAACTAATTCATGTTTTTCTTCTTTAGTTTCTTCTCTACTAAAACCAGCTTTTTGAGTTTTAACTTTGGCCATCAAACGACCCTGACAATAACTAATGATTTTTGTGCTGATCGCCAAAACACAATTTTCCTGTAACTTGCCATTTAACTGAACATCGTCAGCAATCGTTTCATCAATGACCATAAAAAGGTCATCATGCGGTTGAACAATACGGGAGTGAAGAGGTGTGGCTTTCATAAATTAGTATGGCGACAATTATACACTGGCAAGTTCTACTTAAACCATTAATCAACTAATACACCAACGACGACTTGACCATCAGCATTTAAGATGCATAATTGTTTTTATGCCACAGCAACTCTCCCCTTATCAACGTCTGCTTAAAGAAATTCTTGACGAAGGATCTCAGGGTCAAACTCAGCAAGAAGTCGATACAATTAGCAAAATTGCTCCTACTCCTCTGCATTTCAAATTAAGTGAAGGTTTTCCAATTATCACTGAGCGCAAAATCAGTGAAAAAATGTGGAAAGGTGCTATTGGCGAATTAATTGGTTTTATCAACGGCGCTCGCACTCAAACTGAATTGGAAAAATATGGTTGCAGCTGGTGGAAATCTTGGGTAACTGAAGAAAAGTGCAAAAAACGCGGCTTAGAAACCGGCGATCTTGGTCCTGGTTCTTATGGCGCTGCTTTTCATGATTTTCCAATGGCAGATGGCGGCACTTTCAATCAATTTAAAGAAATCATTGAACAAATCAAAGAACTGCCTCACCTCAAAACTCACTTTATTAGTCCGTGGATTCCTCAATACACTATTCGCGGTAAAGGTAAAACTCAGAAAGTCGTCGTCTGTCCATGTCATGGTTGGATTCACATTCGCGTTATAGACAACAAATTGACCCTACACATGTTTCAGCGTTCTTCAGATGTGCCAATCGGTTTGCCAGCCAATTTGGCTCAATATGCTGCCCTCACTATGATGATTGCTGAAGTCACTGGTTATGAAGCTTACGAATACATTCATAGTTTTTCCGACGCACATATTTTTGTCGATCAAGTTGATCATGTTAAAGAATTACTCACTCGTGAAACCAGACCATTGCCAAAAATGATTCTCAAAAACAAGAAAAAAAACTTGTTTGATTATCGCGTCGAGGATTTTGAATTAGTTGATTACAATCCTCACAAAGGTATGTGGGATATTCCAGTGGCAGTCTAATCAGACAATTTAAGGCGAAAATGAGCAAAAATAAAAATAATTTTATCAATGTCAATAATTCTAGAGAAACTGATCAAATTGAGGTAATGAAAAAAATTGCTGATGAAGCACATTGCCCTTTTTGCGAAGAAAATTTACGCCTTTATCACAAGAATCCCATTCTTAAAGAAGGTGAATTTTGGTTGGCAACAAAAAATCAGTGGCCATATAAACACACTAAACATCACATGCTTTTGATCTACAAAAAACACGCTACTAAATTATCTGAACTTGAGTCTGCTGCTGGTAGCGAACTTTTTAGCATGATTAAAGAATTAGAAAAAGAATTTAAATTTGAAGGTGGCGGCTTTGCAATGCGCTTTGGCGATACTGATTTTTCCGCCGGCACAGTTAATCATCTCCATGTGCAATTGGTCGTTCCAGATGCCATGGCCAAAGATTTTGAACCGGTAAAAATTAAGCTAGGATTACAGTGGGAAAGAAGAATTTAGTTGAGACTATAACAGTCTTTTACAATTGATCTGTCTTGTTCCATTTTTTCAATTTCCACAAATTCTTCTTTGGAAAATTGAACTAGAACCACTTTCACTCCAAAACTTTGAAGAATTTCCAAACCATCTAGAACCGCATAACCTTTGGCGTAATAGACTTTCTTTATCCCACAGACAGCGATCTGCTTGGCACAAACTGGGCAAGGAAAAGTAGTCACGAACATTTCTGCTCCCTCCAAAGAAATACCTTTTTTGGCAGCTAAGGCGATCAAATTAGCTTCAGCATGAATCGAACTACTAAAATCTGCTCCAATCCCTGAGGTAAAAGAAATTCTAGGATCACTATTTTTATATTGTTGATCATTAACTGGTAAATGTTGATTACAACCAGCCATGATAACCTGACCATCTTTAATTATTAAGCCACCCACATGACGCCACCAATCACTGCTTTTACCAGCCTCAAGAAAAGCCTTGATCATTGTTTTTTGTTCAAAATCTTCTCGACTAATAACCACATCATTTGGCACCTCGTTTTGACTACTCATTAAATTTTTATCCCAGCGTAAAAAGATTGGTTCAAATTTTTTATTAGTGAATTTAGCAAAAAATTTATCAGCAATAAAATGACCAATATCGTCATTGGTAAAAATTAGCTGCGTCTTCTCTTCTGGATAATTTATTTGTTCTAATTCAGTTAATTTAATTGATCTTACATCATTAAATATATCCCATGATTTCACAGCTTGCTTAGCCAAAGACAGATCTAAGACCCGAATATCTTTTTTCAGATATTCTAATTCTTCGAAATCCAAAAGCTCTTCTTTGTCCAATAAATAAAGATCAGATTGCTCATATTTGGCAAAAAATTCCTGATAGCCACGATGTAAAACTGGAACATAAGCTATGAGAATTTTTTTCATATTTTTTATTTAAGAAGTCTTCAATTCTTCCAAAACTTCTTCGATGCTTTTAATCAACTTAGTACGCATGCGGTCTTGAAGTTTACGAGCTGTATTCATTTGCATGAGACGAATTTTGGCAGTGGTGGAGGTGGTTGCCATTGGATCTAGAACTACCACTTTGCCACAGATTTTCTCTAGTTCTTTGATGGTTTTTTCATCATAAGTTTGCGCTGTCGCAATCAAAACATCAGGCTTAATTAATTTAATTAAATTAAATTTTGCTTCTCCTGCTTCTTTTAAAACTACATAGTCGACGCTACGTAAATGAGTCAGCATTTCCATACGCTCATCTTCTGGCACAATTGGGCGATTTGGACCTTTGCGCTGACGCACTTTTTCATCACTATCAACTCCGACAATTAAAACATCCCCATAATCACAAGCTTTGTCACAATAGCGAGCGTGACCGATATGCACCAGATCAAAAGAGCCCTGAGTTAAAACAATTTTCTTTTTTTCTTGACGGATTTTTTTGACTATTGGCTCAATGTCAGAAGCTTGAAGGATAATGTGAGCGCTGCAGTTGTTCATAGTTTTATAGAATAAGGCACTTGATGCTTAAAAGCTACTCTATTTATATGCTCCAGAATTTTCTCTACTAAGTTGGACTGATCTTTTGGAAAAAGACCAGCAATCTCTTTTGGCGCAATTTTTTGATCAATTAAATAATAAATAACTTGATCAGCTAATTCATAGCTAAACCCAAGCTCTTGTTCATCACTTTGATCTTCCCACAAATCAGCCGATGGTGCTTTTTCTAAGAAAATTTCTGGCAAATTAAGTTCTTTGGCTAATTGGCGCACTTCTGTTTTATATAAATTGGAAAGTGGCTCCACATCAGATGCTTCATCACCGAAACGCGTAAAGTATCCGAGATAATATTCAGATTTGTTTTCTGTGCCAACCACCAAAGCATCTTTAGATTTAGCATAATCAAAAACAGCAATCATGCGCATTCTGGCCATAATATTGCCTTTACGCAGTTGATCTGTCGAATCAGTTTGCAATGATTTGCAAGCAGCATTAACCATAGATGCAATATTTAATACTTTTCTATTTTCTGGAGGAATTTGCCAAAAATCTAAGATCGCTTCTGCATCGCTCATGTCTTGACGATCATAAGGCAATAAAATCGGCCAAATTTGTTCTTTAGGCATTGCTTTTACAAGCAGAGATAAAGACAAGGCGCTGTCTATACCACCAGAAACAGCAATGACTGCGTTTTTTTTAGAAACACCAGCAAAAGTCTTTTGCAAAAAAAGAATAATTGCTGAAATCTGTGCTGAAGCATCGATTTTCATCTCATGCATAAAAATCTAATTCTAGCACAATTTTATTTTGCTAACTTAACTTTTACTCCAACCATATCAATTTGATCAAAGTCTTGTCTGGCTAAATCCCAGAATTTCTCTGAAAGTTTCTGCGAATAGGTGCTAAATACTCCTCTACCCATGGCGCTACAAAGACGACGATCATAATCTCTAATTCTATCCACTACTTTTTGACCAATCTGGTGAAAATCGTTTGCGTTTTTTTCAGGATCTTTTCTAAAAAGATCATTTGCTTTGAGAAAATCATCAAAAAGTTGACGATTCTCTGCTGCCATTCTTTCATAATATTCACGATACTTGGTCTGTGACATAGAGCTTGTTTTTCTTAATATAATTAATCACTTTATCATCTAACAAATCACTTAGGCTAGTATTATTCATCAAAGCTTCTCTAACTTTAGTTGAAGAAACTGCCATTTGCGGAAAGTTTTCTAAGGCAATCATTCCTTGGCGCATTGGTGAGAAAGCAAAGGAAGCTCTTGGATAAACATAAAAAGGATATTTTTTTAGCATTTCTTCATAATTATGCCAGAGATGAAACTTCTCCAAATTATCTGAGCCAATTAAAAAAGAGAATTGGTGCTCTGGGTATTGTTTAGAAAGAGCTTCAAGCGTTGCGAAGGTTTGACTCTCTTCATTATGTTCTAATTCATATTTTTCTATGAAAATTTTGTTTTTTAATGAAACAGTTTTTTCAGAAATACTTGAAATCATTAATTCGAGCATCGCTAAACGATGCAAATTGCTAACAAAATTTTTGGCAAAGCTGTGTTTTCCAACTGGCAGAAGCCAAACCTGGTCGAATACGACGTCAGTAAATGTATTCGTCAATGATTGTTCGATCATTAGCTGATGACCAAGATGAGGTGGATTGAAAGTCCCTCCAAAAACAAGAATTTTCATATTTAGGTTGTTTTTTTTGCTTTTGAAACAGGTTTTTTTGCTGCTGGTTTAGCCGCTGGTTTGGTTGCTTTAGCAGGTTTCTTAACTGTTTTTTTCTTGGTAGCAGCTTTTTTCTTAGCTGCAGGTTTTGCTTTTTCAGCTGGTTTTTTATTCTTGCCCATTTTCTCTTTCCACTCTTCTCTTTTTCTCTTCATTTCATTCCACTCTTCTTGGGTTAGCTTGTAGTCAACTTCTGGTTTTTTCCAGGAAGCGAAATCACATTTTGGATAGAGTGAGCAGCCATAAAATGGTTTGCCCCATCTGGTATTTTTGACCACCACATCACCTTCACCACACAATGGACAATGCTGGTCTGGCAAAGTTTCAACAATGTTTTTAGTATATTTGCACTCTGGGAAACGACTGCAGCTCATGAATTTGCCAAAACGACCGGTGCGAATTACCACTTCGCCTTCGCTGCATTCTGGACATTTTTCACCAGTTTTTTCGACTGGTACTTGGACACGGTCAGCATCTTTGGTGACACCGGCAATTTTGATTGCTAGTGGCTTATAAAACAGATCAATAATTGTCACCCAATCTTTTTCACCAAGAGCAATTAAGTCTAAATCCTCTTCCATTGAAGCTGTAAAGTCGTAATCCATAAAATTGTCGAAGTGAGCAATTAAGAAATCACAAACTGTGATACCAATTGGCGTGGCAAAAAATTTCTTTTGAGTTCTTTCCACATAAGCTCGGTCAACAATCACCGAAATAATGGAAGCATAAGTACTAGGTCTACCAATACCTCTTTTTTCTAATTCTTTGACTAAAGAAGCATCATTGTATCTAGGTGGAGCTTGAGTGAATTTCTGCAAAGAAGCTAAGTCTAGATATGACAGCGCTTCGTTTTCTTTGAGGTCTGGCAAAATTTGGTCTTCAGCGATTGAGAACAATCTTCTCCAACCATCGAATCTAACTACTGAGCCACTACTACGAAGCAGGTATTTATTACTATTTGCTTTGGCCTTAGCTTCTACCAAAATAGTGGTTTGATCATAAATAGCGGCGTTCATCTGTGAAGCCAAGAATCTACGCCAAATTAAGTCATAGAGCTTAACGTGCTGCTCGGTCAAAGAACCTGCTTTACTCATAACATTGTTCTTGTCGATCGAAAGGTCAGTCACACGAATGGCCTCATGAGCTTCTTGAGCATTCTTGGAGGTTTTAGTAAAAACTCTAGCTTTGGTTGGTAAGTATTCTTTGCCAAAATTGCTACCAATATATTCACGAGCTTTTTCTATGGCTGAAGTAGCTAAGTTAAAAGAATCAGTACGGTGATAGGTAATGAGACCTTCTTCATAAAGTCTCTGGGCCAAACTCATGGTTTGTTTGGCAGAATAACCAAAACTGGTGGCGGCGGCTTGCTGAATTAAGGAAGTAGTAAAAGGAGGCAAACTTTGGCGATTACGCTCAGTCTTCTCGACTTTGGCCACTAGATAATCAGCGGTTAGCAAATCATCAGTGATTAATTTAGCATCTGCGCCATTCTCTACCTTGGCTTTTTTATCATTAATTTTATCTAAAGCCGCAATAATAATATTTTTATCTAAGCTTTCTTTGGCCTTACCAGCCTCATCGAAAACTTTTTGCTCTTTTAGCAAACCAGCTTTAGCCAAAGCCACTGATAATTCCCAAAATTCTTCAGGTTTGAAGGCAATAATTTCTTTTTCTCTTTCAACGATCAAGCGCAAGGCCACCGACTGAACACGGCCAGCAGATAAACCACGACGAATTTTCTTCCACAATACTGGAGAAACTTGATAACCCACTAAACGATCTAAAACACGGCGGGCTTGCTGCGCATTGACTAAATCCAAATTTAATTTACCTGGCTTGTCGATAGCCGACTGAACTGCTTCTTTGGTAATTTCATGAAAAGTGGAACGGTAAAAGTTGTCTTTATTTTTACTATCTTCAAGTAAAAATTTAATATGCCAAGCAATTGCCTCTCCTTCTCGGTCAGGATCAGTTGCTAAGTAGATTTTTTCAGCAGTTTTGGCCAACTTGCGTAAATTAGCTACCACTTTCTTCTTATCATCACTCACCTCATAAACAGGTTGATAGTGATTTTCTAGATCAATGCCTAAAGTTTTCTTTGGTAGATCTCTAACATGCCCTACAGAAGCTTCAATGACATATTTATTACCCAAATAATCTTTGAGTTTTCTCGCTTTGGTAGGTGACTCAACAATAACTAGATCCATAATAAAAACTTTCTTGACTCGGTGTTTTTAGTTCACGCGAAGTCTTATCAAAAAGATGCAACAGTTGCCCATTCTAGCTGTATTCTAACTTACTAAGCAATACTTGCCCCATTTTTTGATAATTTTACCTTGTAATTCCAAATCGAATAAGAGCTGATTTAACTCTGAAGAATCAAAATTAGTATTTTTTAAAAGATCTTCAAAAGACAATTCTGGATAAAAAGTTAAATTTTCAAGTAAAGATTTAATTTTGGAATTTGTTTGACCATCGCTTGGTTTATTTAATAAATTAAGATGATAATCACCGCCTATTTCCACCAAAATATCTGTCGCATTATTAACTAGAATTGCGCCCTCAGCAATTAAAATTTTAGTTCCTTCACTAAATGGATTAGTGATTGGTCCAGGCACAGCCATCACTAAACGCCCGTAGTCATTGGCGTAACTAGCGGTAATATGCGAGCCGCTACGCGCAGCTGCTTCGATTACTAAGGTTGCTTTAGATAGACCAGCTACTATGCGATTGCGAATTACAAAATTTGAAGCCTTGGCCTGTGTTTCTGGCACAAATTCACTAAGAAAAATCGCTCCTTTTTCCAAAAATTCTTGCATAATTCTTTTTTGACTTGATGGAAAGCAATGATTGAAACCAAAACCTAGCACGGCGATGGTCTGACCTTTGTTTTTAATAGCTTCCTCTGCTGCTTTTAGATCAACTCCATACATAAAACCAGATACAATTACTTTACCGGTGGCAATTAGTGGTGGTAAAAGATGGTTGATGACCAACTGACCATAAGCAGTCATTTTTCTTGTACCAACTACAGAAATTGTATTAGCAAAAGCATTCTCCCAAGTTATGCTGCCCACTTTAATTCGACTTTTGACAAACAAAACTACCGGAAAATCTTCAGTTGCTAATAAAAGCTGTGGGTAAGCTTTTTCTTCAAAAGTTAAAACCTGAATACCCGAATTCTCCAAGCTAGAAAGATTGTCTAATAAATTGTGTTCTTTTTTAAAGCTTTTGATTGAATCTATAATCTTTTGAGAAAGCAGCATTTCTTGCCAAATATGATAACGATTGGCCCAAAAATCTCCCGTCGTCAATTGTCTTTTTTGACAGATATTGAGAATCTTTAAAACAGTTTTAGAACCAACTCCAGACAGTGAAACGAGACCGACCAGAAAAGCTTTGCGTTCTAAATAAGATTTTTTCACTTTCATGTTGAAAATGATTATGAATGCTGAAGATTACAAGAAGTGTGATATTTACTGTGATGCTTTTTGTTTTGCGCGATATCCATCTATATCTGACAAAATTATGGCAATAATAGACTCCATCAATTCGATTTCTTCTTGATTGAGTTCGTATAAAAATTCAGTTGAAGAAGTAGGAGTTTGTTTTTTTGCAGCACTGGCTGCAGGTGCAGAATGAGCCAAGCTATCAATTATTGAAGAAGCTGGAATTAATCCAAAAATCCTAGCCAAAGCCAAAGCTTCTAGTTTTTCGTCTTCTAGTTCCAAAAGCTTTACTTGAATTTTCTCTACCATGTTAAAACTCATTATAATCTGATTATTAATTTTATGTCAAATGATATCGTTTAAGATCATTCCATCTAAGATTTGCTTGATCACTGGAGCAGCATCTTGAGAACCTTCAGAATAAATTTTATTTGTATCACTTTCCACCAACACGGTAAAAATTAATTTACTAGGAAAACCGTTTTTTTTGACCAAATTTTGCCACTGTTCTCTATCCAAAACACTTCCATTCATTGAAGTATTTGTGACTAAGTTATTCGCAACTAAGCTGGAAGAAGAGCTAGCAATTTTGTTTGAATCAATTCCAACAATCGCCGTTGTCCAAGCATGAGTCTTGCGATAGCCTCTCTCGTCAGCAACGCCAAATTCAGCAGTACCAGTTTTGCAAGCAATCATACCTCGATCAATTTTTTCACTGTCAGATAAATTAGTGTCGATTAGGTTGGCAGCTATTTGCGTATTGTGAGGAAATAATGGATAAGCCGTTCCACCTTGACTGCAGGCCGCCAACATTCCAGATAAAACTATTTCTAAATTTTTAGCATCTATGGCCAAATCTCTACAATTTTGTTTTAAAGTTGGCATCAAAGAGCTCTGGCAAAGACTGCCATGATTAGCGATTGCTTGAGTCATGGAAGCTATTTGAATTGGAGTTACCAAGACATCTCCCTGGCCGATGCCAAAGTGATAAGTGTTGCCCAAGTACCAACTCTCTCCTATTTGCGTTTCTTTCCATTTAGGATCAGGAATCAAACCGCTAGCTTCTTGGCTGGTTTGAAGGCCAGTAGGACTTCCAAAACCAAACATTCTGGCGTACTCAGCTAATTTGTTTGGGCCGAGCCACTCCGCCGCTTTATAAAAAAAGATGTCATTACTACGAGCCAAGGCTTTTTTGACATCCACTGCTCCTTCGACTCTGCCGTACTGAGTAAAATACCAGTTAGCAAATTCAGAGCCACCCACTTTCAAAGTTCCTTGATCATCAACAATAGTGTTTTCATCGATCGCACCTTCTTGCAAAGCAGCTAAGGCTGTCACTAATTTAAAAACTGATCCAGGAGGATAGGCGCCAGTCACACTTCTATTAAAAAATATTTGTCTTTCATCGTTTAAATAATTTTGAATT
>CAJBWJ010000067.1 GCA_903959355.1 uncultured bacterium | reverse complement strand
TGCTAATTTGCTGGCAGCAGGCACCGGAACAAAGATCTATATGATGATAAAGACAGGCTTTGCCATTTTTTTTCTGACCTTGATTGCACCATTGAAAAACAGGACGAATGATTTTTAAAACTTCACTTAGTCGACTCGCACTGGCAAAAGGGCCAAAAAGAGCAAGCTTTTCTTGGTACATTTTTTTATTTAAATCGGTTTTGCGAACGCGCAAGATTTTTGGAAAATCTTCTTTGCTAATTAAGATATAAATATTGGATTTATCATCTTTAAGACGGCTATTGAAATATGGTTGATGAGCTTTAATCAGCTGCGCTTCAATGAGGAGAGCTTCAATCTCGCTATCTAGGACCTGGTACTCCACTTTGTGGGCCAGTTCCGTCATTTTCTTGATTTTCCTTGAGAGCAGTGGAGATCTCTTGTAGCTTGTGACTCTCTTCCTCAAGTTTTTGGCCTTTCCTACGTAGAGAATTTGTGAGTTTTCGTCCAAGAATGAATAAACTCCCGGTAAGGAGGGTAAAGACAATAAGTCCGCCTCCCAAGAAAATGAGTTTTTTTGGGTCGTTAATTTGGAGCTTAAAGTTTGAACTGACTTCGAATTCATCGCTTGTGGATTGGCCTTCTTTGAGAATACTTGTAACTTTGATTTTTGCTTTTTGGCCAATATTTCCGCTCTTATTATAAACGGTGATAGGCAAAACTATTCTAGAGAATGGCAAGATTTTTTGGATTTTGCTGCTTTGATCAATGACAATCTCTGCATCGTCACTATTTACTTGAATGTCAGAAAAATACCAAACTCTGCCTGTTTTATTAAAAATTTCAATATTATAATTTCCTGGTAAAGTGAGACCATAAATTTTTTGACTAATCAGATTAACTTCTATATCAGGATTAATTTGCGCAAATTCTTCTTTGGAAAAATCTAAATAAACTTTTTTATTTTTTTCTTCTTTATTGCCAGAATAAGAACCGGCTGGATAAGGCAAAGTGCTGCTAATGCCATTAATAGCAAAAGTAATGTGGTTCAAATCAAAATTATTAAAATAATCAACACCACCAGTTGTATCTTCCCAGGTAGGATCTATTTGAATCCAGCTGTTTTTTTCTGAATCATAGTATTCTGGCCAAGTGTGCAAGATGTCAGCAGTCAAATTACTAGGGCGCAACTCTTCATTATTTGAATAAGCCATGCCAACCAGTCTGCGAGTAGGAATATTTTTTGTTCTGGCTAGCGCAATAAATAGATCAGCAAATTCTTGGCAGGTAGCATCATTTTTATTTGCTTCTTGGAGAGAATTTACGGCGCCAAGACGCTCAAAATTTTCCGTCAGTGGCTTTTTAGTGTAATTTAGTTCTTTGACTGTGAAGTTGTAAATACTTTTTACACTACTTAGATTTTGTGAGGCGGTGACAATTCGTGGATTTTTAGTTTCCCAAAATTTTTGCTCACTTAAATATTCTGGAATAATTGGACTTGAAGGAACAAGTGGATCAGCTGAAAGGGTTGACATGACTTGCGCAAACAACTCCACATTGAAGGAATTATTAGCTGGAATTTCGTAGGTGGCGATAAAATTGCCGTCTTTATCCTCCTTAATATTGTTAGGCATTGGGTCAAGATTGATGTAATAAACTTTTTGATAAGAAGTTTCTGGAGGAAGAGTGATCTGAGTTAAGGCATTTTGACTAGTTGGATTATCAAGGTAATAGTTAAGTTTTAAATCGAAAACCTGTTGATTGCCAAAAATTGCTGAGACGCTCTGATCCTGGAGATTGCTATAAGTGATGACATTGTAATCACCATCTTGTTTGAGGACGAAATTGCTAGGATTAATGCGACTTGGAGTATTAAAGATGCTGGGGACGCGCAGCTCTAATTGATAGTTCTTATATTGATAGTGATCTGAGAGTTTTGGAATATTAACTTCGAGGATCTTGCCACTAATCAGAGCCACATCAGAATCACTGTAGCGAATAACTAACTCATTAGTTTTGCCTTCGCCAACCATTTTTTCGTCAAAAGTAACGCCGATGCTTGTCTGGCCTTTTTGTTTGCTAATCAGACTTTCAATGGTTTTGCCATTATTGCTAACTTCAACATTGCTGATGTTGGTGGAACTGACGACGATGCCATATTTACTGACAAATAATTCTGGACTTTTATTTTTGATGAGAAATTTTTGCTCAACGATGGTTTTGCCAGTGGCGGTAATAGTGTAAGTGCTATTTAAATTAATTTCGAAATTTTCAGAGCCGTCGGTGGCAGCAACTTCTGTTTTCTCTGGAGATTGGGCAAAAATATTAGAGACAGATAAAATTAAAAATAACAACGAAGAAAATAAAGCTCGAATGAACATTGATAATCATTTTACCTCAGACTGACGACAAGTTCTATCTAGTTATTTATTAACTCTTCTTTTAAGTAATGTCCGGTAAACGACTTTTCGTTTTCTGCCACTTCAGCCGGAGTGCCGTAGGCCACGACTTCGCCACCGTATTCTCCACCCTCTGGTCCGAGATCGATGATCCAATCAGCATTTTTAATGACGTCTAAATTATGTTCGATTAGAATGACCGTGTTATCTTGCTCTACTAATTGATGTAAAACATTGAGCAATTTTTGGATATCAGCAAAATGTAGACCAGTGGTTGGCTCATCGAGTAAATAAACAACATGATCGTGAGAGCGAGTACTTAGTTCTTTGGCCAGTTTTACTCTTTGGGCTTCGCCACCACTAAGAGTTGGAGCTGGCTGGCCGAGGCGCAAGTAGCCGAGGCCAACTTCCTTGAGAGTGGCCATTTTTTGGCGAATGTTGCTGTGATTTTTGAAGAATTCATGAGCTTCATCAATACTCATTTCTAGGACTTGAGCAATGTTTTTATCTTGATATAAAACTTGCAAAGTTTCTTCGTTGTAGCGTTGACCATGACAGACATCACACTCTACATAAACATCTGGTAAGAATTGCATTTCAATTTTGATTTGACCCTCACCCTGACAAACTTCACAGCGACCGCCCTTAACGTTAAAACTGAAACGGCCAATTTTGTAACCACGCATAGCGGCATCTTTGCTGCGAGCAAAAATTTGGCGAATATAGTCAAAAGCTTTAGTGTAAGTGGCTGGGTTGGAGCGTGGAGTTTTGCCGATTGGACTCTGGTCGATCATACTCAATCTTTTGACTTGAGGAGGAATAGAAATTTTTTCTAATTCTGCCAATTTGCCGTCATAAGCATAACCAAGATGTTTAGCTAAATGATTATGCAAAACATTGTGTAATAAGGTTGATTTGCCAGATCCAGAAATACCAGTGATACAAGTTAAAGCATTGAGAGGAATTTCCACATCAATATTTTTGAGATTATTATGGTGAGCGCCATCAATGGCGATCTTGGCTTTTTTCTTTACGTCTTTTTCCTTGATTTTTTCTCTGGTAATTTCTTTTTTTCTAGCTAAATAACGAC
>CAJBWJ010000066.1 GCA_903959355.1 uncultured bacterium | reverse complement strand
TGATAATTTTTTTCCAGTAGTTCGTTGTTTCTTTTAATAAACAAATAATTTTCTAATAAATTTTTAGCATTGTTAGAACAAGCAATGGTTTCAGCAAAAGGACTTTGCAGCAAATAATCTTTTTTCAAATCATTCTCATAGGCACTAAGAACAATATTTTTATATGCCATGGCTTCTAAAATTGCCAAATAGCCGCCGGCGAAACAAACTTCTGATTTTTCTAAATATTTTTTGACATCAGTGAAACCAAGAACTTCTCCGTACTTTTGACATGACTGTCTCATCGGTCCGTCGCCGCAAAATTTTACAGAAAAATTTATATTTTTTGTAGATAAATTATTTAATAATTCTAAGAAAATTGATAAACCAGTGTCTTTTTCCAATCTACCGATAAATAAGAAGCTATCCTTTTCTTTTGAAAAAACATTAATTTCTTTTTTAGGAAAATCAACTGCACCGTAACTTAAATAATTATTCTTATTTTCTAATTGGTAATATTTATTAATATATTTGCCAATGCTGATAGTTTTATATGAAAGTTTTTGGGCAATTTTTTTATAGAAAATATTTTTGAGAGGAACTGGGTATATTTTTTCCCAACCATGAAAAATAGTAATGACTTTTTTCCTTGGAAAAATTAATTTGAAAGGCAAGTAATAAATGAAGACATCGTGAATGAAAATAATTTCAGCTTCTTTGATTAATTTTATTTTTTTTCTTATTTCCCACCAGATTTTGAATAAACCAAAAAATTTAGGCAATTCCGTATTGCCCATGATTTCTCTTTTGCTAATAATTTCTATTTCAAAGCCAGCTGCTTGCAAATAAGGCAAAGTAGAAGCAATGTGTTTTTCGACTCCGCCAAGATTGGGGAGATAAGATTCTGTAATGATTAATGTTTTCATTGCGACTCAGGTTATAATTAGGCTATGTCTAGCCTGACTGATTATAAGAAAATCTCTGTTTCTTTGATAGCAACAGTTTTTAATGAAGCAAATAACATAGCTGATTTTTTACAAAGCTATAAAAAGCAAAGTCTTTTGGCCAAAGAATTTATTATTGTGGACAGCTTTTCAAGTGATGGTACCTATGAAATTATTCAAAGCTTTGTCCAAGAAAATCCTAATTTAAATATTAAATTATTTAGAAAAAAAAGTAATAGAAGTCTTGGCAGAAACTTTGCTGTTAGCAAATCTAGTTCTGATTATTTAGCTTTTACTGACGCTGGTTGTCTAATTGATCGATTTTGGCTAGAAGAATTAGTCAAAGAATTAATAAACTCTAAGAAAAGAGTAGTCGGAGGATTTTTTCGGGGTATTTCGAAAAATAATTTAGAAGAGGCGATAGTCCCCTATTTTTTGCAATTAAATAGAGATGTTAATGAAAATAATTTCGTACCGACTACTCGTTCTCTGCTGATCGAAAAAAATCTATGGCAAAGCACGGGCGGCTTAAATGAAAATTTGGAGCTAAGCGAAGATTATCAGCTGATGCTAAAAATTAAAAAAGAAAAAATCACGATAGCATTTGCTAAAAAGGCTTTAGTTTATTGGTATCCACCAAGCAGTTTTGCAGATTTCTTAAAGAAGATCGGCTCTTTTGCTCAGAGTGACATTGAGGCAGGAATAATTAGACCAAAAGTTTTATCAATTTTTCTTAGATATATATTTTTTTTAATTCTAATTTTTAAATTTAGTTTGATTT
>CAJBWJ010000065.1 GCA_903959355.1 uncultured bacterium | reverse complement strand
TTCTCATTAACTGACTCCAATACGGAATAAAAAAATGGTAATTTTTGATTTACTGATGCGAAGTATGAGTTCAAGACATCAAACTCAATTTTATCTATTTGTATTACTCCTTGTTTTCCTTCGTATGTTTTTATAATTCCATCTAATCCAGACCCATCAGTATCATTCCACGATAACTTGTTTATTACGTAGTATGCCTCGATTAATTCTTGGAAATTATGTATTAAATATGCTTGTCCACTAAATATTATCTCTTGCTCTATTTGAATTTGATTATCTTTATTCACAACCAAGTCTAAAATATTTTTGATTTCACCTATTCTCATTGGCAACTTTCTTGGCAGGAAATAATTGTTTACATTGTTGATTCTATGATCCTTTAGAGTAAAACACAAGTTTTCGCACTGAGAGAATTCTTCCAACCCGCATTCCTCCCCCCGCCTCATCTTCAAGCACATCACAGTCGAACGAAGTGAAGACTGTGATACGATGTTCTGCCTAGGCGGGGGGAGGGTGCTGGCAACGGGCTTGGACTTGGGTTCCACTCGTTTTGGACTATTTTGATGCTTTTATTTATATTTGGTTAGTAGTATATTTTGGCTTGCTTAGAGCCACTAATGCGAAGCGTCCATGTCTATAAGACATGCAAATACCACAAGCTCGTGTCCAACAAAAGGTTGGCAATGAGTCTGTTTTTGAAGCCTCTTCCAAAAATTTATCTAAACAACAATCTGCTCCAAAAATTGATTCTCAACTAGATCCAGAAATAGAACGCTCCTTATATTACCTAGGTAAAGCTTTGTATCTTTTTTCTCTTCTTCAACAAGAAAGGAGGGCAAAATGATCGATTCCCAGGGTGCCATCAAAGTTGCCAGTGGGGGTATCCCCCCAGACCAAAGACAAGTTAGCGGGCTCATGCCCGCTACTAGACTTGAAAATAACGTCAAATCACGACGAAGTGTTATAGAACTTCTTGGTTATGAAAAGACTCCATTTGTAACGCATTGGAAAGCAATTCTTTCTGGAGATTATGTTGAGGTCTATCATTATGAAATTCCTATTGTAAAAAATATTCCACCAAGTGAGAGGAATCCTTTGGCGATACCAATTGATAGGTCTGAAGAATATTCAAAAAGAACAGGATTTCGCAGACGTTTTAAGGTCAAAAGAATTATTCAAACAAATTTCAGAGAATATTTTAAGTTCATGACATTTACTTTAAAGGATAGTGATACTTTGGATGTCAGAAATGTTGACCAATGCGTTAAATATTTTCTTAATTTTTTAAGGAGGCTTAAATACAGATATCCAAAATTAAAATATGTCTGGGTGATTGAATTTCAAGATAAATTTGGTCGTGGAGCTGTTCATTTTCATATGGTTTGTGACACTCCGTATATACGAAAAGCAACTCTTTGTGAATGGTGGGGAGCTGGTTGGGTAAGAATTAACAGAAGAACTTTGGGAGTTACTTCTGGTTACATGGATAAATATTTATCTAAAAGCGTTGATGATCCTAGACTTAAAGGTAAAAGAGCTTATTCTAGTTCTTTAGGATTAAAGCAACCAATTACCCTTTATGGCTAT
>CAJBWJ010000064.1 GCA_903959355.1 uncultured bacterium | reverse complement strand
GAAGTAGGAATAGTTTTACTTTGTGCATAAAGTAATGGGTTGGTTCCCCAAATGAACATTTTTTGAATTCCCATCTCAGCAATAATTTTACTTACTTCACGATTGTCTTTAATGACGGTATTAAATGAGTTTTCATATTCTTCTCTGCTGATTTGTAGTGTAGCAAGTTTGAAAAATTGTTTGTAGTAATTAGTGGCTGAGTATGGTCTAAAACCAAAACTAAGCATTACGTATATAGTCAACAGAACTAAACCACCTGTTAAAACTAAACTTTTTGCAGAATGCAAAAGTTTCTTTTTCTTTATTTCACTAAGAGTAACTATCAAATCAGTAAACAATAGAGCAAAGGCTGGAATCATTTGAATAAAATAATGAGGATAAGGTCTGCTGGAAAGCAGGACAGAATAAAGAGAGAAAATGAAATAAAGACTAATGAATTGAAATCTTCTTTTTAAATGTCCGCTGTTAAGTGAAATGAGAATAAAAAGAGTAAATAAAATGATGGTTTTGCCAGTCATGCCAAAGGCAAAATTGATCAAATTACTTCCCAAATCCACTGGCCAAGATTGACTATATCTGAAATTATAAAGTAGGCCGTAGTCTAGATAATCACTGCCATGACCTTTAGCTACAAAATAGACGATAGAAAGAATAATTGGCAGCATTAAACCAGCAACAAAGAAAATTCCTCTGTTTAATAAATAAGCAAAAGTTTTTTTTAGTTTAGAAAAATCACTTTTTTCATCAAAAAAATTACTAGCTAGAATAAGCCAAAAAATTGAGAGAAAAGCAGCAACATCCAAGATGGCTGGAACTTTGGTTAAAATTCCAAGTCCCATCATGAATCCAGCAGAAACTAATAGAGTAGTGTCTTTCCAACTTTTTTGTAAAGACATTTCTTTTTTAAATAAATTGCTAAAAACAGAGCTTTTACTAAAAAGTACAGCTCCGGCCATTATGAAACCCATGACAAAGAGCTCTCCATTTGGAATGTTGCCTTCTAGCCATGGCAAAGTGGTAAAAATAACTAAAATCAAACTGGAAATAATAGCTAAACTCTCTTTTTTAAATAGTTTTTTGGCAAAAACATAAAATAAAGCAGTAGTTAGAATCATCCAGACTAAATTTAAAATTCTAAAATAGAACTGGTTTGGAACCATAGCTAAATAATAAATAAGAGGAGTTTTATGATCGATTATAGTGGTGTAGAGCTGGCCACCATGGTTCATGGCATTGCCAAGAGTGAGATAAATGGCTTCATCACCATACCAATATGGTTCAAAAAAGTTTGGCAAACGCAATATGATGATCAAGACAAAAATAAGTAAAATTGGAATTTTCTGATCCAAAAAACGATCAGCTTTTTTTAGTAGAGAAATTAATTTCATATCTCCATCATTTTAGCTTTTTTTTATTAGTAAAAGCAAGAGACTAATGTTTGAAATTTATTTAACTAGACTTTTTCTGTGACCTTGTATTCCATGTATTTACCAAGCATTAATCTAGTGTGTGCATCTATGCCAGGCAGAGCAGAAAAGAAAAATCCGACAACAGGAATTAAAAGGAATTCAAGAGGCTGCATGATGTAAGAAAGTATGTTTCTTTTTTCTTCTTTTGCAGGTCTATTACTACTATCAATGATAAAAATGGTAAACATCGAAACAAGCGATAAAGTTAAGAGAGTGGAAGTAACCTGAGGCAGAGTGTTGCCAATGATGGTTCTATTAAATCCGTCATTAAGAAGTGGAGGCAGCATCGCTGAAACAGTCACAGCAAACCAATTGACTGGCCACAAAAAATGATCTTCTATTAATTTGCAGACACGAATGGTTTTATCCCAAAATGGAACTCCTTCTACTATTACATATTGGCGAATTACATAGGCATCATCACTAACTCCCCAAGCCCAACGCTTAATTTGTTCATATTGGCTATGCATGGTTCGCCAGAATCCATTAGATTGCACAGCATCAGCATAAATTGGTAGAAAGATTGGCTCTACTTCAAAATCACCTTTTTTAGCAAAATATGATTTGAAGAAGAGACGATAATCTTCTGGAATGACATCTGTATCCCAGTAACCAATTTCTTCAACATGTTTTAAAGTGGTTGAATAAGTAGAAAAATTAATCAAACGATCGCGACGAGAAAGAATATAGATTTGAGAAACTGATTGAATGGCAGCTAAAACACGAATTGGAGCTGGCACTTTCCAAATATTATTGTAAAAGCTAATTCCGCCCTGCCAAATGCGATTATATGGTTTTTCACTATTCAAAAATAAGAAAGTTAGATGAGAAAAATAGTGAGGATGAAAAATAGCGTCAGCATCTTCGCTAGTGATAGTGATATTTTCAATTGGGACACCTTCTTTATCTACTAATTCTTTTTTAGCGGCCTTAGCGCCATAGCAAGTGTTGGATGATTTACCTTTAATTTCGCCAATAATGTCAGGATGTTTGCTGGTCCACAAATGTCCGAACTGTTTACCAAACTTTTTTTGCAATACTTTTGCTTTTTGATCTACAATTTCACCTTCTCTCTCTTCAAAGGAAAGCATGATGTGAATATTTTTTCTTGGAAAAGTTTGTTTAGCAAGACCGTTTAAGGTTCTTTCTAGAGTGGCTAATGGCTCTTGGTAAGTTGGAATAACAATAATATGGTGAACTTTTTGATATTTGTCTCCAAAATCTTTTTTGAGTTCTGGTAGATAATCGTATTTACTAAAAGCTCTAATTTTGAAATGTGAAATGGTGGCAAAAAAAGTCAAAACAAATGAACGATACAGCCAATAAACTGCAAAAATAATAACATAATAAGCAACTAATTGAGGCATAACAAAAGAACCCCAAACTGGAAACAAAATAAAGAACCAAGAAAAAACTCCTGGAAGAATTTCCAAAGCTCTTTTGGTGC
The DNA here is from genome assembly GCA_903959355.1 of uncultured bacterium. Classification (GTDB taxonomy): domain Bacteria; phylum Patescibacteriota; class Microgenomatia; order UBA1400; family PJMF01; genus UBA1364. Next base: position 2,414 of record CAJBWJ010000064.1, on the reverse strand, counting down.
GGATTGGATGGCGGCGAAAATACTTTTTGACCATTTTTAGATGTTTGTATTATATCCCAAAAGCATCTAGCGAGTTTTGATAGATTTCTTTTAAGTTTGCTTCTAAATTTTTTTCTAAATAATTGGCTGTTTCAATGATCATGAGCGGTTCACAAACTTGTCCTCTGTGTGGTTCTGGGGCAAGATAGGGAGCGTCTGTTTCAAGTAGAATTTTTTTAGAATCAGTTTTCTGTACCAATTTAAATATTTCTCTAATTTCTTCTGCTTTTTTAAAAGTAATGTTGCCATCAAAACCGAAATAACTTTTTTTGAAAGCGAGGGCTTTTTCAATATAAGAAGTGGGGCCAGAAACACAGTGAAAAATTAAAGAATTATTGAATTGCCAATATTTTTCAATTATTTTAAGTGCTTGATGATAAGCATTTTCTTCTTTATCTCTAACATGAAGGATTAATGACAGATTTAATTTTTGTGCTAATTTAATTTGACCAATAAATAATTTTTCTTGTCTTTGTTTTATTTCTTCAAACTCATTTTGGTCATCGGTTTTAAGATAAAAATAATCGAGGCCAGTTTCACCAATGGCAACTACTTTTTTATTTTTAGCGAGTTTCTCTAACTCAATCATTGCTTGATCGATATCAATAATTTTATTGGCTCTTTCTGGATGAATGCCAACCGCAGCGAAGAGACCCTCATTGTTTGAGGCAATTTCAACTGCTTTTTGACTACTAGAGAGTCCTGGTCCCACGACGACGCTTTTGGTTACGCCATGTTCTTGAGCTTTTTTCCAGTGATCTTGCCAATTCATCTTTAGGATTGGATCATTTTCTTTGACTTTAAAACAAAAAGGATCGCCACTATAGAGAGGCTCTAAATTGTAATGGCAGTGAGTGTCAATAATTTGCATTTATATTTCTTAGATTAATCTTGGAAAGAGGCCTGTTTCAAATGATTTTACTTTGCCCATAAAATGCTCTTGAATCTTTAGAGCTGTTTCAGGCATAAATGAACTAAGCATTATTGTAATTTGATTTATTTTCCCTGCAGCTGTTAGTAGAATTTGCTTTTTTTCTTCGCCTTCTTTTTTCCAAGGCGTGTTGGTGGCGAGAAATTTATCTAGATTGCTAACTTCTCCATCTATATAAGATAAAGCTTCATTCAAATCAAAATCATCCATTAACTTTTTAAAATCGCTAGGCACTTCAATATTAGTAGCTTCACAGATTAGGCCAATTTGCTCCGCCATTTTGGCGGTTCTAGAGCATAAATTACCAATACCATTGGCTAAATTAGCATTGTAATTGATGTCCAATTTTTCAAAAGTGACGTCGCTATCTTCACCAAAAGTGCCAAGATTGACTAGCAAATAACGAGTTCCATCAACGCCATAGCGAGCCACCATTTCTGATGGTGAAATGACATTGCCGAGCGATTTGCTCATTTTTTGGCCGTTTACGCCAATGAAGCCATTAATCAGAATGCGAGCGGAATTCTCTAGATTGGCTGAAAGTAACATGGCTTGCCACATAGCTGATTGTTGGCGCAAGTTGTCTTTGCCAGCAATTTGAATTCCTGGCCAAAAGTTAGAAAAGTTTTCTTGGTTTTGTGGCCAATCTAATGTGGAAATATAGTTAACCAAAGCGTCAAACCAAACATACATAACATGCTGATCGTCAGAAGGGACTTCGATACCCCAAGGCATTTTTTCTTTGAGGCGAGAAATACTAAAATCTGTCAGGCCGGTTTTAACAAAAGCTTTGATTTCATTTAAGCGGCTAGCTGGCTTGACAAAATTTGGATTTTTTTCATAAAGTGCGAGAAGTTTTTCGCCGTATTTGCTGAAGCGAAAAAAATAATTCTCTTCTTCACGCAATTCTAAATCCTGGTTTGGATGAAGAGGGCAATGATTCTCGACTAGTTCACTTTCAGTTTTGGCCATTTCACAGCCGATGCAGTACTTAACTTCATATTTAGCTTTATAAATGTCGCCATTTTGTTCACAAAGACGCCAAAATTCTTGAGCAGCTTTTATATGCTTTTCATCAGTAGTACGAATGAAATGATTAAAGCTTAAATTGAGAAGATTCTTCAATTCTTCAAATTTGCTAGCCCACTCATCGCAATATTCTTTTGCTTGCTTGTTTTGCTCTGTGGCTTTTTGCCAAATTTTTTGCCCATGTTCATCTGTGCCGGTGTTAAAGATTACTTCATTGCCAAGAATTTTTTCTTGATAACGAGCAATGATGTCTGCCTCAATAATCTCTAAAGCAAAACCGATATGTGGAGCAGCATTAACGTAAGGTAAGGTAGTGGTGATATAAAATTTTTTATCTTTCATCGAGCCTTATTATAGAAAACTCAAGGCATAAAAGCCAGGGTTTTTATTTTTTGATTAATTTTTTAATTTTTTC
>CAJBWJ010000063.1 GCA_903959355.1 uncultured bacterium | reverse complement strand
GGAAGTGCACCAATATGGTCATCGTGGCCATGACTAAGCAGCATGGCAACAATTTTGGCACCTTTTTCTACCTGATCTTGCAGATAGCTAATATCTGGAATCAAGGTATCTACACCTGGCATATACATGTCAGGGAAACCAATTCCACAGTCAACGACTAAGATTTCGTTTTCATATTGATATACGTACATGTTTTGGGTAACGCTACCCATACCACCGAGTGGTAAAAGTTTGAGTTTGGACATAATTTATGTGAATCATTTCCACAGAAGTGATTCACTCCTTTCTATATAATTTTATTTTCCTAAATAATTAATATTTCTAACTAATTTCTATAATAATGCTTCTTTTACAATTTCTGTAAACTCTTCGCCTTCGCTAGCTGTTTCCACCCAAGCAATTATCTTTTCAATTTTAGCAAAATCCTTGATAAATGCTTCTTTTACTCTTGTTGCTCGAAGAGCGGCTGCAGGATGATACATTGGTAAAACAAAAAGAGTTCGATTGTTCCATTTTACTTTATGCAATCGTCCATGTACTTCTGAAACTTTTACTTCTGGTAAAAATTTGGCCATGCTAAAACGACCCAAAGTAACAATTAATTTTGGCTTAATGATTTCGATCTCTGCATCGAGATATAGTTTGAAAGCTAAAATTTCTTCTGGCAGTGGATCACGATTGTCTGGAGGACGCACTTTGACAATGTTGCTAATATACACTTGGCTTTCTTCTAGACCACTTTCGGTTAAAACTTTGCGCAGAAGTTGTCCTGAACGACCCACAAAAGGTCTTCTTTGCACACTTTCATAATAGCCAGGGGCTTCACCTATTAACATCACAGCGGCTGACTCGTTACCTTCTCCGTGGATAATGTCAGTTGGCTTTTCAACAAGAGGAAAATTTTGGAAATTTTTTTCTAGATCAGCTTTGAGCTTGTTTAAATCAGTAAAGGTCATCGAAAATATTATATCAAGAATTTGCCTTAGTGGCTAAACAATCCAAAATTAATAGGAAGGCAAGAAAATTTTATAATTATCTGGACCAATTTCAACTTTATCGTACTTACTCTCAACAATAATACGGGCTGCTTTACGAGCTGCACCTTGAATAGTTCTCTGCAGCGTACGAATACCAGCATCAAATCCGAGTGGACGAACCATTTTTGTCCACATTTCTTCACGAATAATGAATTGATCAGCTCGAAGACCAACCTCTTCCAAAACTTTTGGCATGACATACTTCTTAGCAATGGCAACTTTTTCTTCGTCTGTATAAGAAGGCATGGTAATTTTTTCCATACGATCCATAACAGCTGTGGCAATTTTACGAGTGTTATTGGCGGTGGCTAGAAAAATAGCCTGCGAAAGATCAACTGGATAATTGATAAAATCATCTGTATAAGCATGATTTTGCGCTGGATCAAGCAATTCAACCAAAACACCCATAATATCCATGTTAGCATCATCTGCACTACGGTCAATTTCATCAAGTAAAATAATTGGATTCATCACTCCAGATTCACAAACTCCCTTGATAACTTTTCCTGGCTCAGAACCAAGAAGTAAACGAGAGTTTCCTCTTAGCTCTTTGGCGCTGCCCATACCACCAAAAGGAATACGGACTAACTTACGGCCAAGTGCTTCAGCCAATGAGTAAGCGAAGGTAGTTTTACCAGTACCAACCAAACCAACTAACAATAAAATAGGTGCAGAAAACTCTTCATCTTTAATATTGTTTTTCTGTAAATTAAGAACTGCTAAATATTCTAAAAAACGATCTTTGACTTCTTGCATGCCAAAATGATGCTGATCAAAGATTTCTTTAGCCTTTTGAATGTCTAGCGTGTCTTCTGTTTTTTTACCAAAAGGAAGACGCAAACACCAATCAATATAATGAGAAACTTTCTCATACTTTTCATCATAGCTTCCAAGCTCAACACTACGCTGTAGCGCTATAATTTCTTTTTTGAGTTGATAGCGCATTTCCTCAGGAAGCTCACCCTGTTCAATTTTAGCGGCTAAAGCAGCAATTTCTTGATTGAGAATTTCGCGAAAATCTGACATAAATTTCTATTTTATTGCAAGTTTAATTTAATCTCTGTATTTAACTGCCATACCAAATCCAATTAAAAACAAAGCAAAAGCTGCACTTAGAAAAGTATTTTCCAAAGCTCCGGAAGCTGGTAATGTACTAGACGAGCTGGCAACAGTTTTGGTAGCTGTTGGAGTGGCTGTTGGAATTAAAGCTGAAGCTGAACTAATAGTTAAAGTAAAATTTAAACTACTCTGACTAGCAGAACTAATACCTACCACATGATTGTCATAAGTTAGATTGGAAAGATAAGTAGACCAAGCTCCTAATTTATTGGCTGTAGCAGTATAAGTGACATCATCAATCTTAATGGCAACCGAACTTGAAGCATTCGAATTACCATAAAGAGTAAAAGAACGCGTGGAATAAGTATAAGCAGAAACAGTTGAACCAATTCCTTTGCCAGTAAGATCAGTTGTGCCAATTTTGGTTAACTCCAAGGCACGAACTCCGCTAGAAAAAACTACGAAAAATAATAAAAAATATAAAAAGGACAGAACTTTTTTCATATCGCTAATCTATTAAACACTAATTTTGACCCTTTGTTAACTCTAAGATTTGAGCTTTACGAAGTAAGCCTAATTTAGCGCCAAAATAAGCCACCACATTACCAGCATTTTTAACTCCCCAAGCGATAGCTATTGGCACTTCATAATTATTTAAAAGGGCCGATACATAGGCAGCTGCAAAGGCATCGCCAGCACCAGTACTATCGATTAATTCGGTAGCTTCACCAACATATTCAAATTTCTTTTTACCAAAAAGGTGAATTTCACCACCATTTTTTCCTTTAGTAATTACTACCTGAGGAAAATTAAGCAATATTTCTTCATGGAGTGGTTCTATAAAAGCCCATTCTTCTTGATTAACAAAAAACACTTCGCAAGGAATTTTCTCGATAGCAAAATCATCATTCATCAATAAGTCCAATTCTTTTTTACCAGGGTTCCAAGATAATTTTGTCTCTTGATTACTGTTAACCACTTTAAAAATTTTGGCCAAAGTTTCTTTGCGACCGCCAATGCTGGAAAGATGTATCCATCTGCTTTGTGAAAGCCAAAAAGCAGGAATGTCAAAAGGATCAAGCATTGAAGCCGCACCTCTATGGACCATAATCACTCTTTCTGAATCTCTTGCCACTAAGATGACTGAGCCACCGGTTTTTTCTAATTTTTCTTGAATCAACAAATTTGTAACTACACCTTCTTTTTGAAAATCAGCATTAATCAAACTAGCAAATTCATCACGACCAGTTTCAGAAATTACAGCTACATTAAATCCCAAACGAGCAAAGGCCACCGAAGTATTACTTGCTCCACCACCAGTAACTATGTGAAAATCTGATAATTCAAGCTTATCTCCATAGGTCAAAATTTGACGCTCACCATCACGATCAGCTTCCAAATCATCAGACTTGATGAAGATATCAAGCAAAGAAGAACCGATAGAAATAACATCGTACATATGGGCAGACTTTCTCATCTATCTTAGCGTGAAAGTTAAGTTAATTTCAAGCGGCGAGCAGACATTTCTTCTTCAAAAATTCTAAGTGCAACTTTAAATTCTTCTAGGTTTTCAACAATACGATAAACTTGAGCTTCTTTATAACTAATCATGAAATTTTTATGCACCACATCCATAAATTCATGCCAAAATTTGCCATAAAGAATTAAAGGTTTGTGATTACCATAGTACAGATGAGCCAATAGCCAGGCAGTCGCCCATTCACTTAAAGTGCCAGTACCACCTTTGAAACAAACAAAAAGATCGGCATTGTCCATCAAGCCAAACATACGTTCGATGTAATTAGCTGTTTTAATTTCTTTATCAGCTATATTTAGCTCATCTCTTCCTTCAAATTCTGGTAAGTCTTGTGGATAAAAAGTTACAACTAAAGTTTTGCCACCGGCTGCTTCAGCACCATTGGTAGCTGCTCTCATAATACCGGGACCGCCGCCATCAATAACTCTTTTGCCTTTTTTGGCTACATATTTAGCAGCTTGATAAGCTTCATCGTAAGCTGGATCAGTTTCATCAAGATCAGCACTGCCATAAAAAGCAATATTATTGATTTTGCAAAGATGATTTGCTCTTGGAACAATGACTTTTTTATTCGACATGGGACAGAAATTCCTCTACAGCTTTTTTATAATTTTCGGCTTTATTAAAAGCAGTATTGACGGTCACGCCATCAATGCCACTCTTTTGTAATTTAGCGATATTGTCTTTATTCACTCCGCCATCAACAAAAATGCGCATCGGCTCACCCTTAAGTATCTTTTCTCTAGCAAATTTAATCTTTTCAAAAAGAAAAGTATTTTGAACTTGACCAGAAGCACCTGCTTCTACACCTAATAATAAAATTGCATCCATCCAATCCCAGCTGTCCTCTTCAATTGATTCAATAGGAGTATAAAGATCTAATGCCAAACCAGCTTTCCAATCTTGTTTCTTAACTTCTTCCAAAAAAGCTCCTTGATAAGACATTTTTTCAATTTGCCCAAAAACGGCTCTAATTGGCAAATGGCGACAATGCTCTTCCATTTCCCAGACATAATCCATTGGCTCTTCGGTCATTAAATGAAAATCAATTTGCAAATCACCAAAATCAATATCAACTAAATCCTGAGGAGTGAAAGTATGGACATCAACAAAAATGCCATCAGCAATATCGATTTGTATAGCTTCAAGATTATTATCTTTGGCTAATTCAATTTGTTTCTTAGCCAAATCAAGACTGCCAGTTAAAACATTGGCACTAACATCTAAATTCATATTTTTTCCTCATAATTAGTAATTTGTGCAATTCTTCTAATATGTCTTTCATTGTCGTCAATCGGAGTTCGTAAAAAAATTTCAAAAAATTCAATCATTTCTGATAAAGCTAAATAATCTCCACTAAAAGCAATAACATTGGCATGATTATGACTTTTAGCGTGAGCAGCAATTCTATCATTGTAAAGTTCAGCCGCTCTAATCCCTTTAACCTTATTGGCTGCAATGACCATACCAGAACCAGAACGACAGAGCAGAATACCCAATTCTTGGGTTTTGGCAACTTTTTCTGCCACAACTAAAGCAATTGGCGAATAATCATCAGTCGGTTCTAAGACCAAAGCACCACAGTCTTCTATCTCTAAATCGGCATGATTTATCAGAAGATATTGTTTAAATTCTTCTTTTAGTTTAAAGCCACCGTGATCAGCACCAAGGTAAATTTTCATAAATATAATATAACATTAGCAACAATAAAAAGCCCCGCTCGAAAGCGGGGCTTATTTTTTCACAATAAAGTGAAGAAGCTTATTATTTCTTCTTCAAAACTGGCATACCAGTTCTGCTGGTTTCAACTACCTGGTAGGCAGCTGGAACTGCGCTTAAAGAGCCCTCACGGACATCTCTGGCGAAAAAGTAGATAGTTTGAACTCTACCATTCTTCAGGGTGACGTCTCTGGTGTGAAGGTAATAGGTCTGACCTTTTGAGTTTGTGTAACTATAGGCGGTTGCCATACTTTACCCTTCTTTCTCTATGGATTCACAGAGAATAATTTTTATTACTAATTAAGATTAACATACTTGACTAGCTAATCAAGAAGCAATTTCAGTTTTTTTATGTCAAAGTGCATCTAAAAGTATCAAAACAAGTAATTATTTTACCTCTGGTGCAGCTAATTCAACTTGTAAAAGAGCATCTTGCAGCATTAAATCAGAAGCTTTGGCTACTACAACTTTTACAGGAAGAACATTTGCTGACACTGCAGCACTGCCAACATAGCCAGCTTTAGAGAAAACTAAATTAAAAACACGTCTTTTGGCATCGCCATTAACATCAGCTAACCAAACAGCATATTCTTCTTTTGATTGTGGTAAATTTGCAGTCACAGTGAAACTCAATTTATCATCTTTGATTTGATAACGTACTTCACCAACAGATTGATCTACTCCTTGCATATCAATCATCTTGTAATCAGTAGCACCTTTAATAATATTGTTTTGAACATCTTTTGGTTTCGGTAACACCGCTGGTTTGTATGGTATCGACAAAAGCACCGGTTCCCAGTGGTTGTTTACTGAGTTTTGCCACGAAATACATTTTTACCTTTTTATCCGGATCGCAGAATTTGGCATATTCCGGATACGTTTCGATGTAACCTTCCACCTCGTTGCCGTTCACTACTTTGGCAAAGGCATCGGTAACCCCGCTGCTTTCTCCCTGTCGGTGACCAATATCAATCAGAAGATGAGCCTGTTTGGTTTCAGGAAACGTATAGCGGTGAAAGCCCACACATTCAGTGGCTGTAATTTCGGCTTTGATTCCGTAATCTTTCAGGAAAACTGAATAATATCCGGGTTCGGCGTGCTCTGATTCTTTGTCGAAACGTGAACGATAACCACCATCCGGATTCTCAAGTGTTCCCGGAATGGTTTGCAATTTGCCAACGGTTGGCATAAACACCAGCCCACCCACCTGAAATTCGTGGAAATGTCCAAATCCTTCAATCGAGGAATGACGGTTGTCATAACCACAAGGCCCCCAACTACCCTGGCTTCCATACGCATTGGTGTGTGGCGCAAGTTTGGCCATGCCAAAAGGGACTGCGGCCGGGGTGTAGAAAAACCAGCGACCATGCACAGAGCCAATCTGCGGATCGACATATTTCGATGCATTGAAACTTACTATCTTTTCGGAACAGGAAAAAAGGATTATGATCAGGCTAAAAATTAACAGGAATTGGCTAAGTGTACGCATAGTTTATGCTTTAGATTTTGCCGAAAACAGGGATACAAACAAGAGGTACGAGATGGCTGCTACCAATACCATCATCGCGGCTGTAACATTTCCGTTCAAATCGCTGATCCAGCCCATGAGCAGCGGAATTACGGCACCACCGCAAACGGCCATAATCATCAATCCGGAAATTTCGTTGGTACGAAGCGGGTATTTCTCAACGGTGAGCGAATATATTATCGGGAAAATATTTGCCACTCCCAGTCCAATCACAAAAATCACGACGATAGCAATCGTATCGCCAGGCGCAAAGATCAAAGCCAGAATCGAAGCCAGGCCAAGGATGGTTGACCAAAGGAAGAATTTTCGGGTTGAAAGTTTGGCAAGCAGGATAGCACCACCAAATGTTCCAAGCATTTTCCCGAAGAAATAAACACTTCGTCCGGATTCGGCTAAGGTTTGTGCCGAGTTGAATTTGGCGAGCAGAAATTGTCCTGAGAAAGCATTTACACCTACGTCGATTCCTACAACAAGGAATATTCCGAGCACCATCATACTGATATAGCCTATGCCCAGCAATTTGAATGAAGACGCAAATGTTGCACGTTTTTCGGTGTTTTTTGATTCTTCAATATTTGTAAAATACAGCCAGATAACCGAAAGCAACGAAACAACGCCGAAAACAAGGAACAGCAGCTTCCAGTCGCCGAATTTAAGCGCCAGCCAGCCTGCCAGGGGGGCTGCTATCATGGAGCCTATGGCTTTTACAAACTGGGAAAAACTCAGGAAACTCGACCTGCGGTTCGCCGGCACCACATCAACCAGCAACGGATTGGCCGAAACCTGCACAATGGTATTTCCAATGCCAAGCATAGCGAAACCGAATAAGGCCATTTCGAAAGAGTAAAAGAAATAAGGAAAGAAAAGCCCCATAGCGGTAATGAGCATCCCGATATTCAGTACGGTGCGTTTGCCAATGCGATCCTGAAGGATGCCAACCGGCACCGACAAGACAAAAAACCATAGAAAGACAGCCGAGGGAATGAGCTGAGCCAGGGTATTGCTCAGTGTGAAATCTATTTTTATACGATCGACCCCAATACCTACCAGGTCGCAAAAGCTCATGACAAAGAACGACATGAGTACAGGGGTGACAAATTTCATTGAAATGCTTGATTTTGACATGACTATGGTTTTAGATAGGTTTTACATGGTTGCTAATAGTGGCTTGAGCTGCTCGTAATAGATGTCGTCGGCTAAAATTGAACTGCCGATCATGGCAGCTGTTTCTTTCAGTTCCGAAATTTCGATACGAACTTCAACGCCGTTTCCGGATAAATAATCCTGAAGATGTTTCCCGAAAAGGCCGAATGCATGTGAGATATTTCCTCCGATGACCAAAACTTCGGTTTTTGATTTTTCAAGCCAGGGTTTCAGGAAAACGCCCATTTTATAGCCGAAATCGATAAAGAGCTTATTTGCAATTTCATCATTTGGAGCCAGTTGAGCCAATTCCTTTACTCCTGAAAGTTGTTTCCCCGTCACTATCTTGTAGCGGTTTAACAAGCCGCGGGTGGAAAAGTAGTCGTCGGCATTCCCGTTTTCGAAAGGAAGGTGCCATACAGCACCGGTTTCAGGAACATTTTCGCCACTGGTAACCGGCATACGATTGCTCAGAAAGGCGGATCCAAACCCGGTGCCAAGGGTGATGGACAGCGAATTGCTTGTTCCGCAGGCTTTCCCGATCCAATCCTCGCCAATGGCAAAAGCGGTGGCATCGTTGATGAAACGGATCGGAAAACCGGACGGAAGATTCATCTTTTCACGAAGTGCATCCGGAACATTGAGCCCGTAAATGGATTCGTATTTTTTGTTATTCCCTTTGAACAAGGCAATTCCGTTGGTATAATCAAACGGGCCGGGCATGGCAAAGCCTATTCCTTTCAG
>CAJBWJ010000062.1 GCA_903959355.1 uncultured bacterium | reverse complement strand
TCCAGAGAATCACTTTAAAAAACAAACTTGGCTTCTTATATTCCAAAGTAAGGTGTAAATTTGAATTCATTAGCCTGAGTATATTGGAAAAGTCGCTTATTTTCAAAGAGAAAAAAGTCGAATAGAATGAAGCCTTATATGGATGATCAGGAAATTCTACCAAAAGATGATGTTGTCAGTGAATTAAGTGATGAAGAGATCGATCAAATCAAGAAAAAATCTGTTAAAGGAGTTCTATCTTTTTTCATGAGAACTCTACTCTTGCAGGGGATTGGTCTAACTTCGGCTTTTGTTCTTAGTGCTTTTCTATCTCCAGAGGACTTTGGTGTTTTTGGCATTGTTACCCAAATTATTGCTTTATTAGTTTTTTTCTCTGATATCGGTTTGGCGGCTTCCTTGATCCAAAAGAAAACTGAACCAACGGAGGATGACTACAAAACAGCTTTTACTGTTCAAATGCTTTTAGCTTGGTTCATTTTTTTTGTAATTTTGATCATCATCAAGCTAGGCTTTTTAGAAGTTAAAATCGGTAATGATGGGATTTTAGTACTTTTAGCTTTGGCGATTTCTTTTCCTTTGGCAACTTTTAAAACTATCCCTTCAATTATCTTGGAACGAAAGCTAGATTTTAATCGTTTAGTTTTACCTCAAATTTTTGAGCAAATTGTTTTTCATGCCATTTTAATTACTTTAGCCTGGAAAGGTTTTGGTGTTGCCTCTTATTTTTATGCTATTTTATGTCGCAGCGTGATTGGCCTAATAGTCATTCAAGTTTTACAGCCATGGAAACCAAAGATAAAAATCAATAAAGAATCTTTGAAGGGTTTAATGGGCTTTGGTCTCAAATTTCAACTCAATGATTTTCTAGCTCGTATTAAAGATCAGCTCTATTTCTTAGCTCTTGGTGCTTTTTTACCACTCAAAGATTTTGGTTACATGCAGTGGGCCAAAAATTGGTCGATGTATCCATATAGCCTAACGGTGCAAAATGTTATGTCGATTACTTTTCCTACCTTTTCTAGATTGCAGGCACACAAAGACTTATTAAAAAGAGCAATTGAAAAGTCTATTTATTTTATTGCTTTATTTATCTTTCCAATTCTAGTTGGCATGTCTATCTTTATTTATCCTTTGACAGAGCTCGTTGGTAAATATCAGAAGTGGCAACCAGCTATTTTTAGTTTTGTGTTGTTTTCTTTAAGTGTAGGTTGGTCAGCAATTTCGACACCACTCATTAATAGTCTCAATGCGATTGGTAAAATCAATCAAACACTCAAATTAATGGTGATGTGGACTGTTTTGACTTGGATTTTGACTCCAATTTTAGTTTGGAAGTTTGCTTTTAATGGTGTTGCCATTGCGGCTTTCTTAATTTCTTTTACTTCTGTTTTTTCAGTCATCATGACCAAAAAATATATTGCCGTAGAAATTATGAGAAACATTTGGCCGCAACTAGTGGCTAGTTTATTTATGGCCGGTTTTGGTTTCTTTGGCATCAAGTATTGGAGTATGAGCTATCTAAATTTTGCTTTTGGAGGAGTCAGCTCATTCTTAGTTTACGTCGTCGTCTTCTTCATTTTGTCCAAAGACAGATTTTTATTGGAAATTAAGAGTTTAAGAAAACATATATGAAAAAATGGCTAGAAATAAATAAATATTTTCTGGCCTTAGTATTTTTGTTTTTTTCTTTAGCTATCTTCTTGCGTTTTTATCGTCTCAACACCATCACAAGTCCTTATTGGGAGGAGGCTGCTCTTGGCTATGATAGCTATTCTCTTTTAGAAACAGGTAAAGATCATCATGGTAATTCCTTGCCAATTGCAGCTGTTGAATCATTTGGTGACTACAAAGCTAGTTTTTATTTTTACGCAGCAATTCCCTTTATCAAAATTTTTGGTTTAAATGTGCTCGCCATACGCCTTCCCAGTGCATTGTCTGGCTTAGCCATTGTTTTTGGAACAGCATTTTTAGCAATTAATTTGGTAAATTTTCTTTATTCGGAAAAAAAGTTTTTCAAAGAAAAAAGATTCTTATTTTTAATTACTTTATTTTTGACGACTATTTCACCTTGGGCAATTAATTTTTCTCGTGGCGCCTGGGAAAGTAATCTGGCAACAGCTTTTTTAATTTGGGCAATGAATTTTTTCTTTTTTTATCAAAAAAACACTCAAAAAACATATTTTTTACCCCTAGCTTCTTTGTTTTTTATTCTATCTAGCTACACTTATCATGCTAATAAACTGATTGCTCCTTTAGTTGCAATTTTCTTAGCTTTATTTTGGCTAATTGATAGATTTAAAAATAAACAAAAATTTCAAAAAAATGAATTAGTTAATATAGTAGCGACGGTTGCTTTGGCAGGACTGATGTTTCTGCCACTACTAATGGCCAGCAGAACAGATGTCGGGCAACAGCGTTTTAAAGAAACTAGTATTTTTAGTGAAATAAAAGTAATTGAATACAGCAACCAAAAAAAAGCTGAATATAACAATGTTTGGTGGGCTAGAATTTATTATCATCGTTATCTTTTATTTGCCAAAGAAATCGCTTTCAACCTAGGCGATCATTTCAGTTTTAAATACTTATTTTTAAGTGGTGATGGGAACTTAAGACATAATAGTCAAATTACCGGCCAGCTCTATCATCTAGATTTCATTTTTTTGATTTTAGCAATTATTTATTTAATTAAAAAAAGAAAATTTTATTCTCTTTTAATTTTCGTTTATATTTTTATTGCTTTTCTACCTAGTGCTCTTACGACAAATACTCCTCATGCGCTGCGTACTTTATCTGCAATGCCAATGTTTATCGTGCTTATATCTATTGGCGTCTGGCAGACTTTGATTTATTTTAAAAATCCAAAAGCACGCCGTCTAATACTTATCTTTTTGCTAGTATATTACCTGACAGAAGTTGCTATTTTTTGGCGATATTATTCAGTCTCTCATCCTTTGAAGTCTGCTAATTCCTGGCAAGATGGCTACGAAGAGTTGATGACAGATTTGGCAAAATTGAATGATGGTAAAAAAACAATTTACATTAGTCGCGAACAAGGTAGGCCAGCAATGTATTATTGGTTTTTCAATCAGATCGATCCTTTGTCGGTGCAAGGAGCCAATAAAACGGCCGTTAAGGATCAGGGGGAGTTTCTAACTTATCAAAATCTAGTTTTTTTTAATAAGAGTACAGAAATAAAACAAAATGGCATTGTGGCAGCAGCTCCAGAATTCATTAAAAAACTATCAGGCAAAAAAATACTACTAAAAGAAATAAAAGATAAGTCAGCTACGACAATATGGCAAATTGTTGATTATCAGCTATAAATAATCAATTTTAATTGCGAATAATGAAGTTTTGACAAAATTCTTGATTATTTAATCTATCCAGATCAAAAAGGTCTTCTCTAATGCTCGGAAAACGGCTTAAACTGAAATCAGCGCAGCTTAGATCGTTATAAACCCTATAAATTCCACCTCCATCCAAGAGTGATGGAATTTGAGTGTATTTAAGAGGAGCGTCAATTCCATCACAAGGTCTTGAATTGCTGTGACTGATATAAATAGTTCCTTCCGGAATTGTTTCTGGAACACATCGTTCACCAAGTATTTGGAAATTAGTTAACTTATAATCTTTACTTTGAAAAGCTTTGTTTACGGCTTCTATATTTATTTTATTAATTAAATTGTTGTAGACCAGAATTTCTTCAAAAACAAAAATTGGTTCAGGAGCGGTGATGATAAATTTTTTATCTGGATTGCGTTTGATGTACTGCGCTATTAATCTCTCAGCAAAATACTGATCTCTTGTTCCAGAAATTGGATATGTATAAAAATACAGGTAAAAAAATCTTCCAACTAAAATTAAATAAACAGCCAATATTAGATAAAAAAATGGTTTATAAAGCTCTCGCGAAAGACTAGCTGCCGCGAAACCCATTAAAATTAAACAGACTGGTACTAGGAAACTTGATCTAAAAACCAACCAACTGCCTGTGCTAACAACAGCCGATGGCAGCGGAGCGATTAGTAGTAATCCAAGCAAGAAAAAAGCAGCTGCCTTCAGCTTCTTTTTCTTAAAAACAACAATCAGTCCCATTATTATGAGTGGTAAATCTAGCCAATAAAAAAGGCCATGCTGATAAACAGCAAAAGGATTACGAACTATTTCTAAATTAAAAAACCATTGTTTTAAATCAAGACTATTGAAATATTGTTCAGTTAATCTTTCGACAATAGCTGTAATTTTGTTAGGATAAAATTGATTAAAAACAGAATCAAAGCTTTGTTGACGACCGACATTGATATTTTGTTCTAAAGACTTCTTGTCGCTCCAAACTAAAAAATTCAAACGATTGCTGGCACTTTGTGAGCGGACGTTTAGTAAATAAAAAGCAAAAGCTAGAATTGCCACAATCAAAACAATTAAACTAGGAATATATTTTTTCCAAGTTTTTTTAATTTCTTTGAAAGAACTACCATCTTTAAATAAATTAAAAAGAGTGGCTATGGTAATTAATGGTAAAAAGATAATTTTTAAACCTTGATACTCGAGAAAACCCAAACCAAAGAGGGGAATTGCCCAAAGTTTTTTAAGCTTACCGGCTTTAATAAAAACTAATAAACCAC
>CAJBWJ010000061.1 GCA_903959355.1 uncultured bacterium | reverse complement strand
CGATCTATTTCTAAAAAATTTAGAATTCTTGAATAATGAGTAATTAGCAAAACTGAACTTTGTTTTTCTTTTTTAAGAAAATTAACAGCTTTAGCTACTGCTTCAATAGCATCAATATCTAAACCACTATCAATTTCGTCTAAAATAATCAGTTTTGGTTCCAAAACTAGCATCTGCAATACTTCCATTTTCTTTTTTTCACCACCAGAAAAACCATGATTGAGAGATCTTGTTAAAAAATCTTCATTAAAATTTAAAAAATTCATTCTTTCTTTAAGAAATGCTTTAAATTTAAGTGGAGTAAGCTTCTTATCATGGCTTTTTTTATAAAGCAATTTTAAATAATCATAAATTTTAACTCCAGGAATTTCCAGAATTTGTTGAAAAGATAAAAATATTCCAAGAGCCGCTCTTTGTTGTGGATCTAGTTTTAATAAATCATGGGAATCAAAAGAAATTTCACCTTTTACTAAATAGTTTGGATTGCCCATGATGCTTTGAGCTAAAGTGCTTTTACCAACTCCATTTTGACCCATTAGAATGTGAGTTTCACCTTTTTTTATTGATAAATCAATTTTATCTAAAATATTTTTTTTATTTAATGAAACTTGAAGATTTTTTATTTTGAGCACAAAGATCCTTTAAAATTATTTAGTGAAATTCATTTGTTTGAGCATGCAAATTTCATTACTATTTGGACAATCTTTATTAACATAATAATAGATTTCTTTTCCAACTCTTTGTTTTGAAAGAAGACTAGCTTCTTGCATATTCTTTAAGTGATAAGAAATGGTTGGTTGACTAAGAGAAGTCTGCTCAACTACTTGCGAAACAGTTTTCTTACCGTTCTCTTTAAGAAATAGAAAAATTTTCATGCGTGAATCAACCGCTAAATTGCTGAAACAGTGATTACAGTGAACTAATTTCATAACATATAGATCTTAATCTATATGTTATGAAATTTCAAGATGCTAAGCAATCAATTTACTCTGATAAATCGCCAATTTGAAATTTGGCCATCATCTTACGAGCAATTTCAGAATGAGGAGTTTTTGAGCCCATTGGACGGGTATTAAACAAGCTTGTAGCATTTTTTCCACAACCTTCTAAGATAGCTGCTTTCCCAGGATGAAATCCACTGGATATGTATGAGGTTGCATCATAAACTCTTCCTTCAATAGCAAGCCAGCAATCTTCTTTAGACGAGTGTTTTTCTACTTCACTAAGAGAATATTTTTTCATATTAGTCACTTCTGCTTGTTTAGTTTCAGGAACTACCTGATTTTTAACATTAGATTTTTGATAAAAGAAATAACCTGAAGCCAAAACAACAATTAAAATTATTGGAAATAAAAATTTCATAAGTAACCTTTTGTAATTTAATGATTAGTTTATTTGTAACAAAAAAACATAAACAATGCAAATACGATTTAGTTACACTTGCTGCAAACTTGATCTGACAAAATATCTATTAGAAGCATGTCATTATTAATATATATAAATGAAATTCATCCCAATCCAGAAACAGGAAATGAGTGGATCGAATTATGGATTGATGGAGATGCTAACACCATTAATGATTTCAGTTTAAATAATTACACTATTTTTGACAGTACTCGCCAAATTTATAAATTCAGCAATGAGCAATTTCTCAATCAATTATTAGTAGTTGAAGTAAGTGGACTCAATAATGATCTAGACAGTGTTATTTTAAAAGATGAAACTGGGAATATTTTAGATTCATTTAGCTACACGACAACCCAAAAAGGCCTAAGCTTCGCAAGAGAAATAGGAAGTAATAATTTTATATTAAACGAAGCGAGTCGCAATCAAATAAATCCAAGAAACACTCCAGCACCAACAAATTTAGAAATTAGTCCAACAGCGAGTCCAAGCACAATTCAAACTTCTACTTCACCATCACCAACACAAATTCCACAAATACGAACTAGCTCTCAACCAACTATAATATTAAAAAATCCAAGTCCATCTCAAACAACTAAAACAATTAATTTAGAAGAACCAGACATATCACCCACTTATCGTCCTTATGATTTAAGTAAAATTAATTTAAAAAGTGAACAAAAATATTTCAAAGAAAGACAAACTCGTTTAGTTTTTTTAGGTAAAAATCTAAAACAAACAGAAATCCAAAATGCTATAATTGGAAGTTCGCTAATTATTTTGAGTTCAATATTTCTCATTTATGTCAAAGTTAAAAGTAAGCACAATTAAAAATTACTTTCTAGCTTATTTAACTCCAGCACTTTGGGCTGTATTTATCTTTTTGCTATCTGCGCAGCAATCACTTCCAGGATTTTCTGTTTCTATCTATGATTTTCTCTTTAAAAAAAGCGCTCACATGTTTGTTTATGCTGTGTTATATCTTTTACTTTTCAGAGCCTATCAAAAAACAAATAACAATAAAATAGATAAGAAAAATTATATATTTCCAATATTAATAAGCCTACTTTATGCCTTAAGCGATGAACTTCATCAGAGCACAATTCCAGGCAGACACCCTACTTTGAGAGATACTGGTTATGATATGCTTGGAGTCTCAACTGCATTGTTGTATCAACTAAAACTAATCTAATTAGTTATTGACTTACTAAATCAAAATAGTACACTTGGGATAGTATTTAAGAGGTTCACTTGAGAACCAAAGTATATAGAAAGGCGCCATGACCAAATCAGATTTGATTAATGTCGTTGCCAAAAAAGCTCATTTGACTAAAAAAGCTTCCCTCGAAGCAGTTGAGTCAATGTTCGAAGAAATTATCCGTAGTTTGAAAAAAGGTGACAAAGTCGTCCTTTCAGGCTTTGGTACTTTTTACGTTAGTAAAGTTAAAGATAAACACGTCGAGCCATTTGGTGACAAAGCCAAGAGACAAGTCGTTAAGGGCCACAAAGTCATTAACTTCCGTGTTGGCAAGCCTTTGAAAAAAGAGGTTTGGTAAAATCAAAAAGTTGATTTTCAATTAAACAAGTTAAGCACTGCGAGTGAATAAAATTACCTGCAGTGCTTTTTTTTGAATTACAATTCTTATTTTATTTTACCTAACTCTTCCAAAAAATCATCTCGTTCTGAGGAGTTAATTTGTCCATTACCATACAGTTCTTGTACCTTCAGCTTCATCTGTGAAGCTTCACCTAAATCTTTTACATTCTTTATCTCTGCTTCAATAAATTCATGAGCTCTATTCCTGATTCTAGAAATAAGACCATCATCTTCTCTAGTCAAATCTATGGCTGCCAGTTTTTTTTCTTTATATAATATTCTAAGTGAATTGACCAATGGCAGATCATCTAATTTTTTTGCCCTCTCAATTTGAGAAAAAATGAATTCCCCTCGTTTTCTCTTGATTAAATATATCAATTCGTTTTCTTTAGAATCGCCTATTTCCAAACATAAAACATCAATAGCATCAGGCAAATCAGACTCACTGGAAGCCTCTTCAATTTTTTTCTTGAATTCATCAAATTTTTTATATCTATCCCCAATCTCTTCTGCTTGTAAATTTATCTGAACTTTAACGACTCTATTTAACCTAATCTCTTCATCTAAAGAAGCTTTTTTTGCTGGGTGACTTAGAATTCCATAGGCAACATTAATTTTTTGCTGCCTTTTGGCAATGTCTTCTTCACTTTTAAAAGTAGAATTTTTTTGATTCTCAAGAGATAATTGAAAGTATCTTGTTTTTATTTCTTCTAGATCAGCATCATCCGCTAAACCAAGAACAACGTAAGAATTCGGAACTAGATCACTTTTAGTAGTTTCAGATTCTGCCACAAATGCGCTCTCGCCACTAGTTGCATTAAGATGCGTAATTTTGTAGCTAACTCTAAAAACATCCACCATATAGAGAATATTTTAGCACCAAACTTTATCAAAACCTAGAACCCGCTCTTTCGAGCGGGTTTTTTACGACTGAGTTTATACGAAGGAGCGTCCGAAGCGTAGGCGAAGGACGGAGCAATCTTTAACGTTTTGGAGATTGTCTCTTACGGCGAGCTTTACCACCCATACCCATTTTTCTGGTTTCTTTCATTCTGTCATCTCTGGTTAATAAACCAGCTGGCTTAAGGAAAGTACGAAGTTCTGGATTAAAAGCGACTAAAGCTTTGGCAATTCCATTAACCAAAGCTTCTAGCTGAGCATCAATGCCAGATCCAGAAACTTTAGCAGTCATAGAAAATTTACCTTTAGTACCGGTTAATTCAAAAGGTCTCATATAAATAGCTGGAGCATTTCTGACACCAGAAAAATATTCTGACACTAATAAATCATTAGCAACTAAATCGCCTTGACCTTCGTAAATACGGACTCTAGCACTAGCCACTTTACGGCGACCCATAGCTTCGAAGTATTTACTTTTTGGAATTTTAAAATTCTTTTCGACTTCAACAGATTTTTTCTTACTAGAAGTTACTGGAGTAATAATTTTTTTAATTACCTTTTTAGCTTTAGTATTTTTCTTATTCATTCTTATTGCCATATTATTTTGCCTTTTTTATCATTCCTTGGTATGGGTTCTCACTACCAACGATAACCTTCAATCTATCTAGTCTAATGTCACGCAATCTATTTTTTGGCAACATATTTTTAACAGCT
>CAJBWJ010000060.1 GCA_903959355.1 uncultured bacterium | reverse complement strand
TTTTGTTTTTGTATGAATGTCTAGCTCAACCGCCAAAATATAACATCTCCACCAAAGAGGCCTTTTTCTTCCAGATCAAATTTATTGCTTACTAGAGTAATAAAAGAAGGGGAGACTACCCTATTTTTTTAAAAAACATTTTTTCAAAGTTTAAACATGTAGTTGAAGTTTAATACTTTTAAAAAAAATAAAAATAAAAACCTTGAAACAAAAAAACAAAAGCAAAAAAACATAAGCTAATATTTCAAGAAAAAATAAAAAATAAATTTTAAAAGGCGACGACTATAAAAAGAATAAAAACATTACTGCTTTGAAATCTCTATTTCCTAATTTCCTAAATTTTTTATGTTTCAGAGGCGTTTGAGCGAAAATCAGGTTTTAAAGATGATGGATTGCTCAGATAAAGATAAAAAAGCCGTTTTTGGGCTTCTAAGAGCCTCACTAGAGGTAAATACCTTGATGTATCAATTTAATTAATAAAATAGCCATTGTGAGCTGAAAGAAAACAAGCCGAGACACATCTGGTGGATTCTAATGAGCATAGTAAAAAGCCAGAGAATTGGAAAATTACGACTTGGACATAAGGCAGGCTAGTCTAGAGGAAAACAAAGCATAAATGACACATAACGAGCAACATAACCAGAGTAAAAGAAACAAAAACATAAGAAGATTTAAAAGACCCTTCCAGATCAATTTATGGTTTATGTCGCAAAAGTTATATTGTGCGACACAACTAATTATCCTTTTCCAATCAAAGCAATCCCCCTATCGTTGGAGTAGCAGCGGTTAATAACAACCATTTTTATGTGACACTTACTTCGTTCTTACGAGTCGCACCTTTATCCTCTTTAAGCTCCTCCTATGAAATAGGAAGACTCTCACTTAAAGCCCCTCTTTGAGAAAAGCCTATTCGGGTTTTTTATTGATCAATCAAGCCTTTTTGCCTAGTCATATCCATTAAGGATAGAGGTTCTAGGGCTATAAGCCTGGTAGAATTGAACAAAATAATAGCTCAACGAGCAGTGTTCCTGCCTTGAGGTGTATTTATTCTTGCATACTCTTGCAACAGGAAAACTAAGTTTCTTGTATCAAACTAGATCATTTCAGAGTGTAAAGTCCTATAACTATTGAGTTTTCCACAATTTTCACGACCATATCAAACTATATCACTCTTCCCTGTTTCCAGATCTATGGCAAAAATTTTTTAGAGCTCTTCCCTGTTTATTTTTATAAGTTTTTTTCTTTTTTTTGGCAAATTTGTATTATTTACTTAATTAAAAGATCTACATCAAGAAAACCTAGAATCTTTAGTACCGATTTATTAATCAGTTTTTAGCTAGCTTCCTATTAGGAATTAATTGACTCTACCCTGCCTGGTTTATATATAAAAAGGATTGATATATAAATCCTTTTTATAATTACTCAAGTAAGGGGAGAAGCCATCTGGCCAAAGAAGAATTATTTACCTGGAAACATCAAGATGAAAAGCACTAGCATTAGAACAGCCACGAGATTGTACTCATTGATGGTGTTTTTAAATAAACGACCCTTAAAGAAGCTTTGCATCACGCTCAAACCAACGTAAAGGAAAGACATAATGAATAAAGCCTGGTTCCAAATTTGCATTGGCATAAACGAAAATAAAGTTGCTAACTCAGTCAAGATAATAGTAAAAATCAATGAATATAAAACTATTTCTTTATCAATTTTTTGTTTTAATTCAATTGACCAAAGAGACATAAAAACTAGAGGAAAATGAGAAATAAACAACAAGGCGGCATTGAGATAAAAAGGCAAACGTAAAGAAAAAATAACATTACTAAACAGCAAAGAAGTAATCATGGTAAAAAACAAAGCCATGGCATGAGCAGCATATAAAAGCTGAATAGTTCGACCCTTGGCTACAGAAAATATATTTGAAGTCAAAAACAAGGCGTACATGCCAACACCAAAAATAGCGATGATGATTAAACGGGACCAAAACATCTCCGGCAAAAGGAAATAGAACAATGCCACTGATCCAGCGTAAAAGGCCGGAAATGGCATAATTGTCAGCCACTCATGTGCTTGTAAATCATCTGAGAGCGCCCACGAAGAACTAAGAAAAGATAGGACAAATAAAGCAGCTACGCCCAAATAGCGCCAATCAAGAGAAATATACTGAGTAGCTAGAAGACCTAAGCTAAGTAAAACAGAAACGATAACAAATTTTTCTCTTCGACGCATATTTTAATTAATATTTAGTTTTCTATATCTTCTGGGAAATCACAAGCCGCAAAAACATCTTCAACATCTTCAAATTCTCTCAAACTGTCCATTAGCTCTGCTAGCTTGGATGTATCTTCCTCACTGACGGGAAATTTCATAGTTGCTACAAATTCTCCTTCTTCGTTTCTGGTAAACATATATCTGGCTGAACCTGGAGAACCGAGAGAACCGCCAAACTTACCCAAGATAAAACGAATTTCAGCAGAACTACGATTTACATTATTGGTTAAAGCCACAATCATTATGCCTACTCCACCAGGACCAAAACCTTCATAATGAATTTCTTGAATGTGAGCAGCCTCTCCTTTACCAAGTCCAACATCGATGGCCTTCTGCACTTTGTCTTTAGGCATGTTTGCCACTCTGGCTTTTTCTAATATTAAACGCAGGGAAGAATTACTTTTTGGGTCACCAGAACCACCTTGTTTGGTAGCTGCTCTGATCAAACGTGAAAGTTGACTAAAAACTTTGCTCTTGAGCTGATCTTGAGCTCCTTTGCGATTTTTAATGTTATTCCATTTGCTGTGACCTGACATCTTGAGCCTTTCTACAGTAATTGGCCTCATTATAAACCATTTATCGCCAGGGCCAATACATTACTTGACATTTGAGAGCTGGGCTTGTAACATCTCTAAGATTTTAAAGGAAGGTTAATAATGCAGAATCAAATGCTCCTTAGACAAGAAGCTATCAATGCAGCGAAGAATTCAGACTGGCCAAAAGCCATTTTAATCAACCAAGAAATTATCCAATATTACG
Source organism: uncultured bacterium (assembly GCA_903959355.1). Classification (GTDB taxonomy): domain Bacteria; phylum Patescibacteriota; class Microgenomatia; order UBA1400; family PJMF01; genus UBA1364. The sequence goes on along the minus strand of CAJBWJ010000060.1, from coordinate 15,807 downwards.
GTAATGACTTAGAAGCAATGAACCGTTTAGGTTTGGCTTTCCTCAAGAATAAACAAGAAGATGAGGCTAGAAAAACATTTAAGAATGTTCTTGAGCTTGATAAATCAAACATTATTGCCAATAAACATTTGGAGAAAATTAAAAATAAAGAAGCAAGCGCTGATATTATTTTCGATCAAAACAATGATTTCATTGAAGAACCAGGTAAAAGCAAGATCGTCACCTTACATCGTTTAACTGGCAAAGATCAGTTAAAAAAACTTAAAGTTGGCCAAGTTTGCTTTTTACAATTAAAAAATAGATACATCAGCATAATTGATGAAGATAATAAACATGTTGGTGCGTTACCAGAGGATATTTCATTTCGTTTGAGTAAGTTGATTAGTAATGGCAATGAATATCGTTGTGTGATTTACAAAGTCAGTGACAAACAATGTTTAGTCCAAATTAAAGAGACCCTGCGTTCCAAAAAGAACGAACAAATCGTTTCTTTCCCAAGTAAAGTTCAGAGCAATTTAGTTCTACCAGATGATTTTATCTTTGATGAAGATATTCCATTCGAAGTAATCGGCGAGGAAGAAGAAGAGGAAGACTTAGATCTGGCTATGGAAAAGATTAATAAAAAAGACGTATAAGTCAGCTAAATCTCTTCCGATATAGATTACCAAAGCAGCTCGATGATTAAGTGCTTCTTTCTCATCAGCTATAACTAAACTATTAGGTAGAATTTTATTTAATCTACCAAGGATTTGTCCACAACTTTTTTCATCTGGATCATAAATTATTTTAGTTTGAGTAAGATTATCCACGTTGCTATCTTTTTTAATAATTGAAAGCGAACTTTTTTCCAAAATACTAGCCAAAGAACTAGCTAAACCGGTTTCAATTGTGGTATTAATTAAAACAATTGGACAATTAAAAGTTGGTTCAACTATGGAAGAACCTTCTTGTTTGAATTTTTGCTCTTTCCACAAAAGCTCCCTATCTTTAAGGAAAAAAGAATAGATTTTTTGATTCTTAAAAAAAGCCAACAGGCTTTCCCTACTTAGATCTTCATATGAATATTCATAACTTTGGTCAAAAGCAGTATTAAAAAGAAAATTATAAATCAAATTCTTTTTTAAATTTCCAGAAATCGTCGCTTCTTTCTCTAAACCGCTTAAGTCAAAATTGCTTCGACGAAGATCAGTGACAACTAATTGTTAGTTATTAACATTAAAAAAAAGAATAGCGACTGGTCGCTGGTTTTTGATCAATAAAACACGCTCATTTTCTTTTAATCGATAAAGATTATTAAGCTCAATTTTAATTGCTAGAGCTGACAAAATGACTATAAGTAAGACCAAAATTATCGAAAAAACTAATTTATGACTGAGATTAATTTTTTTCTTATGAATCTCTTTGCCAGATTTAGGTTTTTTATTTGGACGATAATCACAAAGCATTGATTACCATGCTACAAAAAAGCCCGCTTGATAACAAGCGGGCTTCCATTTCAAATCGTCTTCCGTCTCCACTCCAGACATTCCCTTCGCTGGAGCTCTGTCAAATGATTAAGCTTCAATAGCGAAACGCTCAAATCTACTTAGGGTCATTTTTTCACCGATTTTACCACTGAGAGCTTTGATGATTAATTCAACAGTTTTCTCTGGATCTTTAATGAAATCCTGTTGGAGTAAATCTTCAACGGACTCTGCGCCCATGGCTGTAACTTGCATAGCAATATCACGAGTCATTTGACGAAAATCTTCGTTTTTGGCAACATAATCAGTTTCACAAAGCATTTCAACCATTGCAGCGACCATACCAGTGTTGTGAGTATAAGTGGCTATATAGCCGACTTTAGTCTCACGATCCTGATTCTTCTCTGCTCTAGCTAAACCTTTAGCTTCAACAACAGCAACAGCTTTGTCTAAATCGCCATCAGCTTCTTGCAAAGCTTTTTGACAATCTAAGATTCTAGCTCCAGTAATTTCTCTGAGTTTTTTGATTTGATCCATGGAAATGGTCATATTTACTTTCTGTCAGCACGACCGGCTTTGTAAGCAGCGGTGATTTGATCAACAAAAAATTTGATACTTTTGACGGCGTCATCGTTTCCTGGGACAACAAATTTAACTGGTCTAGGATCACTGTCTGAATCAATCAAAGCAATGACTGGAACATTAACATTGTTAGCCTCTTCGACAACAATATGCTCTTTTTTAGGATCAATGACGAATAAACAATCTGGCTTAGCTTTCAAACCTTTGAGTCCGCCAAAGAAACGCTCGAGCTTGATTTGTTCTTTTTCAAGTTGGACACGTTCGTATTTGGTGTAGCCGTTATATTTACCAGTGTTAAGACCTTCACGGATCTCTTCCATACGCTTGATGGATTTACTGACTTGAGGCCAGTTGGTGAGCATTCCACCCATCCAACGAGCAGTGATGTAAAAACAAGAAGCATCCAAAGCGGCTTCTTTAATCACTTCACGAGCTTGTTTCTTGGTACCAACTAAAACTATGGTTTTACCCTCTTTAGCTAAGTTGTAGACGAAAGAATAAGCTTCTTCTAAAAGAGCTGAGACTTTTGGCAAATCAAAAAGATGAATACCATCTTTTTCACTGTAAATGTATTCAGCCATTTTTGGATGCCATTTGCTGGATTTATGACCAAGATGACAACCTAGTTCAAGCATTTCTTGAAGATTGAATTCTGGATCTTTGGAAGCAACTGGTCTGACTTCGACTTTAACTTCTTTAGCTTCAGTTTTAACCTCGGCTTTTTCAGCTTTGATTTCAACTTTGACCTCTGCAACTGAAGTTTTAGCTTCAGCAACTGGAGCTTTAGCTTCAGCGACAGCTTCAACTACTGGAGCGGCTTCGACTTTAGCGACAACCTCTTTTTTAGCGACTGCTTTTTTGGCAGCAACTTTTTTAACTGCGGTTTTAGCAACTTCTTTAGCAGCTTTAGGTGCAGCGACTTTAGCAGCTGGCTTAACAGCCTTAGCGGTAGCTTTTTTAACTGGAGCTTTTTTGGCGGTCTTTTTGACTTCTGCCATATATTTGTCCTTTGTTTATTTTCGCTTTATTCAGTCTTATTAATAGAGACTGGAGCGAAAAATGGTGTTTAGAGCTAGATAAGGACCAGGCTCCAAAGCACACGAATTTATAATAGTGGGATTATAGCACAGGCTTGAGTAAATCCAAAGCATTCGCCATGAGAGAAATCACCGTCATTGGCCCAACGCCATTTGGCACAGGCGTAATAAAATCTGCTTTATTTAGACAACTTGGCAGATCAATATCTCCTTGTGGTTCACCCACATCAATTAGAACACTGTTGGAAGAAATCAGATCACCATTTAAAAGATTTTTCTGCCCCGTGGCGCTGACAATGACGCGAAATTCACTAAGTGATTTTTTCTGTTCAATAATTTCTTCAAAACCCTTCTTACCAACTAATTTAACTTCGCATTTTTTAACACTATTTTGTGCAGCAGCTACCGAAACCTGACAAGCTTCGCCAAAATTACTAGGCACCGTTATTCCCTTTTTCATCAAATTTTTGATGTGCCAATAAAGTGGTTTACCAAGTAAATCAGATTGTCCAATAATCAAAACATTTTCAGTTAGATAAGAAAATTCTGGATCAACATTGGCACGATAATCTTTGAGAATTGAAAGGACTGCTCTGGCCGTGGCCGGCAAGACCATACCATCTTCCATCCAAGTGCCAGCTTTAATTGCATCAAGAGTAGCTGGTGCCAAACCATCCACATCTTTGTTAACGCCATGAGATTTTTCTGTAGCAATGTGCGAAACCAAGCTCGACCACCACTTAGCAAAATCGCCATTTGGCACTACTTCTAACCATTTTTTAGTCCATGGTTTTTGAATAATAATTCCAGTAATACTTGAGTCTGTATTGAGTGATTCTAAATATTCTTGAATTTCTTCGACCTGACTAGCAAAAGAAAAAGCCTTAGCCTGATAAGCTATGCCTAGATTTTCTGCAGTTTGTTTTTTGAGTGAAGTATAAAGAGCACTCGCCGCATCTTCTTTAAAAAAGATGGCTGCCACCTTGGGATAAATGCCCTTGGCATAATAAGCAGCCACCTTTGTTTTTAATTTAAGGGCCTTCTGCTTGGCTAGTTGTTCTCCATTAAAAATCAGGGTCATATTTTTGCGATGTTCTGTATTTTACCAAGTGAACAAAGGAAAAGCCGAAGCGACTTCTTTTACTTCTGCTCTTATTTTTAAAAGTACTTCATCTTTGACAATACGCTTTTTAAATTCTTTCAAAAAAATTCTTCGTTGTTCTTTTTCAACCGGTAATTGTTCGCCTTTTATATGGTCGACTACCCTAGCAATCCATTGAGCAATTTTTGTCATCTCTGGCTCCTTCATACCTCTGGTAGTTACCAGCGGAGTGCCAATACGAATGCCTGATGGATAGAATGGTGAGCATGGTTCATTTGGGATGGTATTACGATTAGCATAAATTCCAGCCACATCCATGGCAAAAGCTACCTGTGTACCAAAACCTTCGCTGAAAGGAGTTAAATCAATCAAGAGCAAGTGATTTTCTGTACCATCACCCACCAATTTGAGACCTTCTTTTTGCAAAGCTGCTGCTAAAGCATCGGCATTTTTACGAATTTGTCTGCCATAGGTTTTAAACTCTTCTAAACTAGCTTCTTCTGCTGCTATAGCTATGGAAGCAGTTGTCTCGTTATGAGGACCACCCTGCAAAGCTGGAAAGACTGCCTTATCAATCTTGTCTGCCAGGTCTGCATCTTTTTTCAAACCACGCTCTGTGACCATAATCATAGCGCCACGAGGACCACGAAAAGTTTTATGTGTGGTGGACATAATCACATGTGCATATGGCACCGGGCTTGGATGCTCGCCTGCTACAACCAAACCAGTAATGTGAGAAATATCTGCCAAAAGATAAGCGCCTACTTCATCAGCGATCTCAGCAAATTTAGCAAAATCCAAAATAAAAGGGTAAGCAGTGGTTCCAGCGACAATTAATTTTGGTTTATGTTTGAGAGCCAGCTGTCGCACTTGTTCGTAATCAATTCTGGCATTTTTATCTAGACCATATTGCACTGAATTAAAATAACGACCAGAAAAAGTAACTTTTGGATGGCCATGGGTTAGATGTCCACCGCTAGATAAGGACAAACCCATCATCGTATCCCCTTCTTCTAATAAAGCGAATTCAACCGCCGAATTAGCTGGCGAACCAGAATAAGGCTGAACATTGACGTGAGGTACGCCGAATAATTTCTTTAGACGATCTTGAGCTAGAATTTCGATCTCATCAATTACCTGATTACCTTCATAGTAACGACGCTTGGGATAGCCTTCCGCATATTTGCTGGACAAACATGAACTAAGGACACTGCGTACAGCTTCAGAACTATGATTCTCTGAAGGAATGAGACCAATCATTTCTTTTTGGCGCTGTTCTTCTTTTTTAACTAGATCAAAAACGAGATGTTGAGTGATTTTTTGCATTTGAATTCCTTTATTTGATTGTAACTTGTTAAGATTTTTTTAGCCAATTAACTGCTAAATAGGTTAATGGTGTTTCTACCATCGAGAAGAGGCATTTAAGTCCCCAATATGGTAAAACCAAAGACCAAACAAACATACCATTATCACCAGTGAAAAAAGCCAAAAACATAAAAATACTGGTGTCAAAAAATAAACTAATAATATTCGAGGCATTACTTCGTAGCCACAAACCACTATTTTTTAAACGCGAGCGAATTTTGGCAAAAATATAAATATCTAGACGCTCCGCCAAGAAAAAAGCTACTAAACTGGCCAATGTCATACGTAATGATTTAGCAAAAATCGTCTGATAGGCTGGTTCAAAAGCTAGCGAGCGAGTGCTTGGTGGCAAGCTAATGGCTAAGACATTAAACAAAGCCAATAAAATCAAAATTATGAAGGTGCTGCGCATGAAACTAAGCGAGCGAGCCTTGCCTTCAACTTCAGTCACCACATCATTAATAATAAAAGTTATTGGCAAAGTAAAAATTGCTACCGAAGCATTAAAAAACAAAATTGGAAAAGTCTTTGCTCCCATTAATTCTGCCGCCACAATTGAAGTGATATAAATTGCTAATAAAAGATCTAACTTTCGTTCGCGATTGCTGACTATATTGTTAATTGTTTTATTCATCTAAAATTTCTTTCTTAATTTTTAATAAAATACTATAAAAGGGCACTAAAAAATGCACTAAAATCCAAAGAAAAAGAAAGTTAGAGAGTGGCGTAGGAGAGCTGGAAGTGAAAAGCAGCTTTAAACATGGTTGGATTGTAGATCATTTAATTCTATCTATCAATCGTCTAAATTTTCGTGCAAATTTCCAATAAAATCAATGACTTTCCTTGCAATTCTTGCACTACAAAATCCTGGACTAGTGTAAATCATAATTGCGTCATAATTCTTGAGTTTAAACCCTTTTTCCTCTATAAAATAGCGAAAAATTTCTTCAAAATTTAAGTGCTCTAAAAATTCGTCTTTATAAGAAGATGAAGCTAAACTAAAAAAATCACAATCAAGCGATAAAACATGTGGCTGACCAGATTTTCTATCAAATGGATTTACTGTACTAAACACATCAATCCATTTGGAAGGTTTTTCTACTTGGAATATGGATGGATGAGTGAGATGAATTACTTCTCCAGAAAGGGCAAATGCTGCCCTGCCACAATGAATTTTTTTAATTTTCTGCAAAGCTTGCTTTACAGTTTTTGGATACTCAAGCAATGACTTCCTGCTCTCAAACTCTCCTTCCATCAATCTCCTTACTCCTCCAAGTGCCTGAAGGTCATAAAAATACTCGTCAGTATGTTCATCCAACCAATCTATTTGAACTGGTAAATTTCGTGGAATCAGATTCAGTGCCCTAAGAATGGGTAATTCGGCAATAATTGCTTGATGCCAATCCCCAACAACTATTGTTGGCGAATTTTCATTGCCAGCAATAATAACATGTTCTTCAACACTTCCGTCTTCCCCAATCCTAACATCATTAAATGTACCAAATTTAATTTTTCTTGCTTGAGTTTCCATTCGCTTTTCATTAGAACCTTGGCCTACGACGAGTTGCAAATTGATGCCATCCAAATCTGATTCGTCAAGATTATATTTTGTGTCATCAACACGCACTCTCAATGAATTTTCGTCATGAGAAACCTTCAAGCTGGATTTGTACCTATCCTGAAGTTTTTCAATATCAATACCTGAGATTTGACGGGGGCTGCCTATACACCTATCGTCAACGCCAGCGATTGGTGCTATAAAAAAATTATCATTGTCTATATCGTAAACAACATTAAATTTTCCAATTGTTTGAAGCAATACCACCCACTTGCCAAAGTAAACGAAAGCTTCACCAACTTTCAATGGCAAATCCCAATCTTTTAGTTGAGATTCTCTCTTCAATCCAGTTGGATCAAAGGCTTGTGATTCAAACATTGTTCTAGGATTTTTTAGTCCTAAAGCTTCTGTTTTGCTCATGCTTCTTAAAGGTTCAGTCGTCATACGGATCATCTATAAATAATCGTTTTAATGATTTTATCGACCAATTCATCTTCACATTGCAAATCATTACGGTATGTAAATTGATGATCAACTCCAAGCCATTCTTCATAAGAACGAGCTGGAGAGTTTTTGGCCAAATCAAATAGTTTTTGCGCTTCTTCTTTGCCAGTTAGCTCATCTTCTGAACCATGAATAACGTGAAGATTTCCAGAATAATTGGATAGAAATGTGGCAAAGAAGTCTGCGGAAGGAAATGACTCAAACAAAGGATAGGTTTTAGGAATCATGAATTTAATTCCAGAGCCAAACATATAAATATCAGAAATTATTTTAATATCTTTACTCAGCATGATGGACCAAAGACCGCCGAGTGAAAAACCTACGCAAACTATCTTTTTTGGTGGTTTTTCAAACTCATTACCATAAGATCTAAGTATTTCATTTGCTCCTCGTTGAACATCTTCCCATTCATCTAGAAAAGATTTCCCTCCAAAACTTTGGTCTCTGTATTCATCGTAACTTAAATTTGGTTTTTCCTTTTGCATAAACCAGCGTGAAGTTTGATAAAAACCAACACTACTATGTTTAGAAAGAATTTTGCTTAATTTTTGATATTTTGTCGAAGTTGTGTGATAAGCCTTGCCATAGGCTCCGTGCAGTAAGATGTATAAAACATCTGATTTTGAGTTTAAGGCAATTTCTATATCTATTTTTTTACGACCAAATACTCCATCAATTTTGTATTTATTTCTTTTGATCATAGAAGTCCTTCCAATATATGTCTCTCTAAAATTGGTCTCAAATTTGGTTCAATATCGTAGCCAATTACTTGATCAATTGGCACCCATTCCCATTTTCCACCCTCTACTGAATTTTCAAAACCAAATGGATGATCGGCGTCACCTTTCCACTCACAAACCACACATCTCGCCAAAGCTGCTCCGCGATCACCGCTCCCATAATCTGTTTCACGATAACTATTGATGACGACATTAGCTTCGCATGCTTCAGCATCCAAACCAAACTCTTCTTTGAAAGCCCTAATTACATTTGAATCATATTCTTCATCGTCTTCAGCAGTTTCAACACCAACATTATATTGACCAGCAAATCTACCAATTTTTGGTTTTTGCCTAGATTCTGGCACACGATACATTAATAACTCATTTTTATTATTTTTCAGCATGACTACAACTCCACCCTTATCGTATCCTTTTTGTCTTGCCTCTTCCCAATTACTCAATTCTTCTTTTAATGGCGCATAATGTTTATCAGCATATATCTTGCGCAACGATTCAACCCATAATGAACGAAGTCTTGGTGATTCATGAATAACGGTAGATATTTGTTTACGTAAATCGTCTGGATTTACTCCGAGTTTTTGTGCAACTTCAGTGCAATCAAAATCATTCCACTCTGCATAAGGTATATTTATTCTTATATTCCCATTCATGATAAAAATTTCATTTTTCAACATTTGAACTTTTACGCTTGCCATTTTTTCACCAACCTCATTGAACTTTTCTATATGCAAAGTTGGCCTTACTCTAATATATTGCTTTTGCAGCTCTCTTAATTGAACTTCACTTAAATTCTCCTTACCACGAAAGTCTATCTCTTTCATCGATCCGTCATTACCAACGACAGTCATTACTCCATTTCCTTCTTTTGCCAAATTTATGGTAAAGGTTCTGCCATCAAGCTTATAGGAAATAGATTTTGTGTTTGATGTGATTGTAAGTGGTTCAGCTAATGCAAATCCTGGATCAATAAAGTAAAAGTCATCTTCACCATTTTTAACAATAACTCCCACCGATCCGACATCTGAAAGTAAACTCTTTGCTTCATTTTCTGCAAGCAATCCTCTAGTGCTAAAGGGGAAAACATAAGCTTCAATATTAATTTTTGATAATTTGTCTTGCAATAATAAAGCTAGACCAAAACAATCTGAACCAGCTTGCAAAATTACATCCCTTAATGGGTCTGGGTTCCAATCATCAAACGTTTTATTGATGGATTCGCTTTGTTTAATGTTTTTCAAAAAATCAGCATAAAGCTCCACTACTGAAAAATTGTAACCAGCCACAACCTCAACAGCTTCTTTTCTGATAGCATTCGTTTTTTCATAACCAGACGATGAGTTTGTCAATAATCTAGCTGCATTGAACACCTCAACAGACATTTTCAAACACCTCCATAAATCCTAATTTTTCATATCTCTCCAAAATTTCTGTTTCACCTATCCCCTGCTCTTTCCAATTTTTGCCTAGCAAATCAATCATTTCTTTTCTCTCACAAGGAAAAATAATCCAAGCATCAGTTGTTTCTCCATAGAAATCTGGGATTAATACGCTCCAAGGTTTAAGTAGTATTGCGGCTGTTTTGACACTCTTGGCACCTTTGGCAAGCAAATAATCTTTGGTAAAAACTAGCGACTCGCCTGTGTCGGCTACGTCATCAAAAATTAAAACATCTTTGCCTTTAATTTCTACTGAATCTGGCAATTCTTGATATATTTCTGGCTGGCTCAAGCGACTGTCAACTCCTCTGTAAAATTTGACTCCCAAGCTCGCTAATTCTTTTACTCCAGAATAGCCAACGAAAGAACGACTCATTGGCCAAGCACCTTTGGCTAGCGCAACTACTAAATCAAAATGAAAACTTGAGTTTTTTACCTGTCTAGCAATATCTAGAGTCAGACTGTCGAGCTGGTCCCAGCTAGGAGTAATATAATTGGCTTTGTCGCCTGGAAAACTGATTTCTTGAAAAGTCATCATTTATTCCTTTCGCCAAGTCTTTTTGTAAGAATGGCTTTGCATCTTTCGTACCTGCTACTTTTTGCTTTGCAAAAAGATAGGGTCCGAAATAAAAAAAGACGTCCACTTTTTCTTATTCGCTTGGTGTCCCCCTGACTTTTAATCAGGTTTGTTACTTGGGAATACGAAAAACTAAACGTCTTCGCACTCTTACTATTTTTTAACTAAGAAATATTATAGCACTGACAATGTTATAGGACAAGCTTCAAAACCTCTTTTAGATCATCAGCTAATGGCGCATTTATAGTCATTTTTTCTCCTGTGCGTGGGTGAGTAAATTCAAGAGATAGCGCATGCAGAAATTGTCTCTTACACCAAAAAGCATCTAATTTAACTCGCTTCTTGCCAGCATAAATCTGATCACCTACTAAAGGATGTTGCATGGCTGACATATGAACTCTAATTTGATGAGTGCGACCTGTTTTTGGCTCTAATTCTAATAAAGAAAATCCAGCTTGATAAAGTTCTTTAACTTTTTTGGCTTTAAATCTACTTTGGGTTGCTAAAGTAGCTATCAAATCTTCTTTTATACCAAGAAATTCTTGCTCTACTTTATAGTCGGTAATTGCTGGTCTACCTGAACTATCGACAGCGAATTTCAATCTATTGTGAACATTGCGGCTCATAGGAGCGACAATATGACCAGTTTTTTCTGTAAATCTGCCATGAACTAATGATGCGTAAATTTTCTTGGTTTGGCGATTTTTAAATTGAGCTAAAAGATTCATAAGTGAGCCAGGATTTTTGGCTAAAAGCAAAACCCCGCTGGTGTCTTTATCTAAACGATGAACGATACCGAGTCTTTCTCGCCAAATTTCTAAAGGCTGGCCAAATTCAGCATCGAAATCTGCTGGAATTAGATCTTGATAAGAAGAGTTTTTTTGCCAAAATTCATCAGTGAAAAGCTCATCTCCGAATTTATGCACAAACCAGTCTTGAATAGTTTCTTCTTTAACTGTGGTTGCTCTATTAGTCACAAGACCACTTGGCTTGTTAATAACAATAATATCTTGGTCTTCGTATAAAATTTCTAGATTCATGATTTCTTAAAAAAATTAAAGGAGCGACCAGATCTTCTATAAAGAAAAATAAGGCCAAAAATAAGCACAGCTAAATAAACAAAATAATCTAAAACGATGCTACCTAAAAACATACCAGGTAAACGAACTGGACCAGTCAAAATATAAAATAAAGCAGTAAAAATTAAAAATGTACTAAAAAGAAAACCAGATTGAGCGGTCTTTTTGCCACTTCGATACCATTCTAAAGTGCGATAAACATATTCCATTTTACTTAAAAAGATATATATAAATAAATAATAAATTAATGAATAGAGTTGAACTGGGTGAGTTTTTTCAAAAGTTCCAAAAGCAATTATCCCCCATGGCAAATTGGTAAAAGTGCCGCCATAGCTACCATCTAGAAAAAAGCCTGCGTAAATAAAAATCATTCCAAGACTAATTGCTGTTACATAAAAATCTAAAATCTCAAAAGCATCCCATTTGTTCTTCACTGCATGTCGATATAAAAACCAAACAGCAGCAGACAAAGCGACAAGTGGCTCGTTGCCAGACTTTTCAACTATATTAAATACATAAAAAATATTTTGACTAAAAGAAGCCCAGTGAAAAGCAACAAAAGCTAATCTGCCAAATATAAAACCAAATATTCCAGATAACAAAAAAGCATCAAAAATCTCAAAAGTATTATAGTGTTCTTCTCTACCCTTACGCCAAAAAACAAATGCAGAAAAAAACAATGCTAAAAAAGCCAAAACAGTGAGAGATTTGATTTTTAAAAATGGAAGTTCAAAAAGGATGGGTAACATATTTTTGCTACTAAGTTCTGCAGTGCCGGGAGAGGGAATCGAACCCTCATGAAGTTGCCTTCATAGGTTTTTGAGACCTACGCGTCTACCAATTCCGCCATCTCGGCTAAAAAACTCTTCACAAGACGTCTTATATTCTACCTTATTTTCCGTATAGATCAATTAAGCAAGTCGATTATTTTTTCAAACGAGCCATCAACTGGCAAAACCAAATCAAAATCTTTGGCAAAGTGTTCTAGATTGTGGCTGCTAAAAGCTACTTTGTATACAGAATCAAAATCAATGCCAGTAGTCATTTTTTTGTCATCTAAACTATCGCCAATTAAAAGACAGTGACGACGATCTGGGACAGCAGTCAACAAATTATTTTTTATCAGCAAATGGCCTGTTTTATTAGCAATATGCACAATTGGCTGCACTATTTCCAAAAAATAGCCTTGCTCATCAAAAATTATTTCATTGCTAAAAACCTTAATATTATCTGCAAAGATATTCTCTTTTTCCAAAAGATATTCAATGGCTAATTTACCAAAGCCACCAGCGGAATAAATGATTAAAGGAATTTTTTTTGCATTTAATATTTTCACAAAATCCAACAATTGGTCTCTCCACTGCAAAAGTGGTGATCTGCAAACTTCTAATAACATTTCTTTAGAAACCTTGCATTCTCTAATTACTGCAAAACTTTTTTCCCACCATTCTTGCATGAGAGCGTTTTTATCTATTTCATTAATGTGTGGATCTAATTCAATTGGATAATAATGATTGAATAATTCGTGACTAGCCTGAAGACCTGCTTTGCCTAAATACTTTTCGTCCATCAAAATAGTCATTAAAGCAGAGGTTTTCTTGCCCATCACTTCTTTTTTGGTAAAAGTACCATCAAAATCGGCAATGACAATTGTGTTTTTTGAATCGATTTTTGAATCGAGTAAAGATTTTTTCATAAATCAAAATTGCTCTAAATAAGAGGCATATAATATCACATCATCCCCTTGCCTCTCCAATAAAAATCAGTCATATTTAAATTATGGATGTAATTCGTGATTTAGTCACTAAAGCCTTTGCTGTTGATAGTATGTGGTCAATAGTAGTCAGAGGTGTGATCTGGATGGTAATTGCTCTAATTATCATCGTGAGTGTTGATAATCCAAATTCTGATTTATCCAGTAGAAAGCTTAAGGCCAATCTTGGCTTTTTTACAATGTTTTTGCTATTATCTGGAGGATTAATTTATCTATTGTTTGGCATTGGCGCCAAGTAAAAACTCAATTCAAGTGATCATGGAGAGAAAGCGAAATTTCTTTACTGTTTTCGATTTTCCATACCAAAGAATTTAACTCTATCGCCTCTGAAGTAAAGTTCAATGTCTCCAAGTCCACCATTACGATGTTTGGCAATGCGCAAGGTCACTGACTCGCGTAAATCATCATCTTTGCGATATAAGAACATGACGACGTCAGCATCTTGCTCAATAGAACCAGATTCACGAAGATCAGAAAGCTGAGGAGCTTTCTCACCACGCTGCTCAACAGCACGAGACAGCTGAGCTAGAGCTAGAACTGGAATTTTTAATTCACGAGCAATATTTTTGAGACCTTGAGAAATTTCACCAACCTCCTGAACACGATTTTCGCGATTTTGACCATGAGCCAACTGCAAGTAATCAACTATCAAAAGATCAATTTCCTGCTCCATCATCAAACGACGAGCTTTGGTGCGCATTTCATAGATACTAAGTCCTGGAGTGTCATCAATAAAAAGTTTACTTTCAGCCAAAACACCCATGGCATCAGAAATTTTGAGGAAATCTTCTTGAGACAAACGGCCAGTTTTGAGCTTCCAAGCATCAATATCTGCCTGACCAACCAATAAACGATCGACTAGCTCTTCTCTACTCATTTCCAAAGAAAAAATACCGACTTTTTTCTTAGCAACGATGGTAGCGTACTGAGCAATATTGACAGCAAAAGCAGTCTTACCGGTACCAGGACGGGCAGCTAATATAACTAAGTTGGATTTCTGTAATCCAGCAGTCATGCGGTCCAAATCGGCGAAGCCAGTGGATAGACCACGCAGTTCACCGCCACTCTTTTGTAATTCATCTAAGCGATCAAAACTCTCTACTAATGTCTGTTTAATTGGTGAGAAATCTCTGCGTGCATGAGTTTGAGAAATAGCCATCACTTGCTGTTCGGCTGTATCGAGAATTTCGTTAACTTCTTTGCTCTCATCAAAAGCCAAATTACCCATTTCATTAGAAAGAGCAATCAATTCTCTTTTGACATACTTTTCCTTAACCATGGAGGCATAATTTTCGACATTTGCTGCTGTAGACAATAAATTAGAAAGCTGACTAATTCCAGAAATACCGCCAGCTGTGCGAATGTTTTTATCTTTAGTAAGTTGATCTTTGAGAGTAATGACATCGATTGCCATGCGCTTGTCATAAAGCTCGAGCATAGCTGAGAAAATCACCTGATGAGCTTTACTATAAAAAGAATCCGGTTTAAGTAACTCAGACACCTTAATCATGGCGTCTTTATCAATTAAAATAGCCGCCAAAACTGACTTTTCTGCATCAAGATCATGTGGCGGAACTTTTGGATCCATATTTTTCTTTAAATTTACTATTAACTGCGACGCAAGACCACTAACTGCATTTCTTCAGGAAGACGATCTTTTTCGACTATTAATTTGTCTTCTGGTTCAGGCGACATGCCGAAACTTTGCAAAAATTGCTCAAGTGGCTTAACTTTTGTGTCATTTGGATAAGAGCTATCGCTGTAATGCATTGGGATCAAAATACTTGGACTAATGGCGTTAGCTACTTTAACGGCTTCGTCATTCATTAATGAAAATGGTCCGCCAACTGGCAAAAATAAAACATCTACCATACCAATGGCATCTAATTGTTTTTCATCTAACTGATGAGCTAAGTCTCCAAGGTGACAAATTGATAATCCATCAATAAGAAATTTAAAAACTATATTATTACCTTTTTCTGCACCTTCTAATTGGTCGTGAAAAGTTTTGGTTCCAAAAACTGAAATGCCACCCACTTCGTACTCTCCAGGGAAATCTACAATAAAAGGATTTTCTCTCTTAGGAGTGCCTTTTACCTTATCTTTAGCATTATGATCATCGTGATTATGAGAAATTGTAACAATCTCCGCATTCAAACGAGTTAAAGGAATTCCGACTGCTTTATCATTGAAAGGATCAGTGATAACACTGCCTAATTCGCCTTTAAGTTTGAAACAAGAATGTCCGTGATAGGTAATTTGCATATATAGACCCTTAGTCTAGCATATGAATTTTGGCTGTCAAAACCTACTATATAGTATAACTAAAGCTAAAAAACTTTACTTTTGTGTATAATTGGCTTAGGATACTCTTTCCTAAGCAAAAATTATGCGAAAAGAAATTCTTTTAGCTGTTTTCGTCGGCATCACTCTTGGTTTGATGATTACCTTTGGTATCTATCAAAACTCTGAAAATGCCAAAAGCGGACAAGACAACACTACTAATAAACTGCTTAATAACCCAATCGGGACACAATCGGCCACGATTCAAGATCCTCAATTAGTCATTAATAGTCCAGAAGAAGAT
>CAJBWJ010000059.1 GCA_903959355.1 uncultured bacterium | reverse complement strand
TCAAGATTGGAAGAAGGCAAAGGTCAGGATCTAGCTATTAAAGCTTTTTCGCTCATTAAAAAGGAATTCAAAAAAGCTAAGCTACTAATTATTGGATCCGGTAATTTTGAACAAAAATTAAAAAAATTAAGTAATGACGATGAGCAAATTGAATTCTTAAATTATGTAGAAAATAAACAAAGAATTATTAAACAAAGTGAGATAATTCTTTGTCCATCAGTTTGGCCGCTGGAAGGTTTTGGGTTGACCATAATTGAAGCAATGGCCATTGGCAAGCCAATAGTTGCATTTGATCGAGCTCCAGGAAATGAGATGCTTATTGATAGAGAAAATGCTCTTTTGGCGAAAGACGGAGATTATGTCGATCTAGCAAAAAAAGTTATTGAGTTATTAAAAGATAAAAATTTACAAAAAAGACTATCTATAAACGCTAAAAAAGATTTTAAGAATAAATATCAAATTGAAAAAATAGCTACGAAGTATTTAGATCTTTTGCAAAACTAAAAAACGCTGTCTCTCAAATTGATCTTTAAATTCTTCTATAGAAAATTCTTCATAAATTTTAGGAAATTTTTCTTTAATAAACTCTAGATTATGATCTTCATAAACTTCCAAAAAAACCTTAGCGTTTTTTGCTAATAAGTTTTTATTCAAAATTTGTAGAAGCATATTATTTATCAATTCAAAACCAGTTTCTCCGCCATCTAAAGCCAAGATCGGCTCATAATCTTTAACGCTTTGATCTAAACCATTAATTTTATTTGATGGGATGTATGGCAAATTCGCTACAATTAAATTAAATTTTTGATTAATAACTTTTTCTAATAAATTGCTTTCCAAAAAATTAACTTTTGTCAAAAACTCTTCTTTAAATAGTCTAGAAAAATTTTCTTTTGCTAAAATTAAAGCTTTATTAGAAACATCAGTTGAAAAAAATTCTTTTAAGAGAATTTGATTTTGCTTTAATAAAAAATTAAAGAAAGCTAAGCTAATTGCTCCACTCCCAGTACCAATTTCTAAGTAAGAAATAGGTTCTTTTAGAGAAAGAGCATGAGCAGTCATTAAATCTAGCAATTCCTCAGTTTCTACTCTAGGAATTAAAACATTTTGATTAACTTTTAATTCGAGTTCGGCAAAATTTACAAAACCAGTTAAATACTCAACAGGTAATTCACCTTTTGTAAATAAATCAGCTTCTTTCAAACTATATTTAAGTAACTGATTCTTCTCATAAACACTTAGTTTTCTAGATTTCACCATAAAAATTCTGCTTGTAAAATTCTTTGTAATAAGGCATATTGTAAGCTACTTTATTATAATAATATTTACAGAAAGGCCTCATGGCAAAAAAACCGCAAGAAAAAGAAGTTCCACTGGTTGAAAGTAAGTTTTCTTTCAAAGCTTTCAGCAACTTCATTAATTCTAATTTTTCTTTAATTATTCTATTAGTTATGGGATTTGTCTTAGGTTTTCTAAGCGGCTCTCTTTGGACTGAAAATAGAATCCTCAAAAATGGTGGCACTGGAACTGCCGCCGTAGATGACAAGGGCGCAGCTGCTGCTGCACAAAAAAAGCTAGAAGGTGTCGCAGTTTTTGATCCAAAAACTGATCACTTCCGCGGCAATAAAGACGCCAAAGTTGTATTAATTGAATATTCAGATTTTGAATGTCCATTTTGTAACAAATTCCATCCAACTATGGTTGATTTAATGAAAAAATATAGTGATAAATTAGTCTGGGTTTACAGACATTACCCACTTTCTTTTCATCCAAATGCTCAACCATTGGCTGAAGCTAGCGAATGTGTAAGTAAATATGCTTCCGATGATGCTTTCTGGAAATTTGGCGACAGTGTCTACGAAAAAATGGCCGATGGCTCAATTCTTGGCACTGATCCAGCAAATAAGAAAGTTAGCGAAGACATGATTCTTTCACTAGCTACTGCTGCTGGCGCAGATAAAAGTAAAGTTAAAGCTTGTATCGACAGCAAAGAAATGACTCAAAAAGTCAAAGATTCTCAAGCTAGTGGTACAAAAGCTGGTGTCACTGGAACTCCAGGCACCATCATCATGAGTAAAAAAGGTGGCGTTGAACTAATTCCAGGCGCTCTACCTTTAGAGCAAGTAGAGACCATGCTTGAAAAGCATCTCTAAACTCATTTAAGTTTAAAATAAAAAACCGCAAGCTTAATCACTTGCGGTTTTTTTGACCGAGCTTTGCGAGGGAATGTCCGTAGCGTAGGCGAAGGACGAGACCGAATTATATAAGGGAGTGTCCGAAGTATAGACAAAGGACTAAATCTTCTTAATATCTTTAAGTGTAAGCTGTAATTTGCTGGTGCCACGATAAGAATTAACGTCCAATGAGACAACCAAATCTAATCTGTCGCCCAAAACAAACTCAGAAGCTAGATCTGCTCTGCGCCAAGCCAAAACTTCATATTCCGTATTTAAATTTTCGAAAGCAATTGTCATTTTTAAATGCTCCCCTTCTTTACCTAGAAGCTTATAGTTTTTGAAGATTGCGTTTTTTAAAATAAAAACTGGCTTAGAATTAGCTAAACCAAAAGGAGCAAATGTCTCTATGAGTTCAATCGTCTCTAAATTTAATAGATCAGTTGGTAAAACAGATTCAATTTCTAAAACTTTTTCTAAATTTTTATCTTGAAGCATTTCTTTTGCTTTGATTTGCATCGCTTTTTTTACCAAATCAATTTTGCTTGTTTCCAGTGCAAAACCAGCTGCCAAGGGATGACCTCCCACTTCTAATAAATCTTTTCTAAACAAACGAATAAATTCAGTAATATTAAATCCAGGTAAAGATCTAGCTGAAGCTTTTGAAACCTGTGGCCCAACGCTGATAACGATGCTAGGTTTAGAGAATTTTTCAGTCATTTTACCAGCTATTAAACCAATAATTCCCTCATGATAAGTATCAGAGCTTAAAATAATAATTTTTTCATCAATTTCTTTATTAACTAGTTCCTCAGCTTGTTTGGTCAAATCAAAAGTTAAATTTTGTCGGTCTTCATTGGTGCCATGAAGCAAATCGCTAAGTGAAGCCGCTTTATTTTTATCTTTAGTACAAAGCAAACGTAAGGCATCCATACCGTCAGCCAAACGACCCATAGCGTTGATACGTGGTCCAATTTGAAAGCCCAAAGTGTAGGTGTCAATTTTATTTGGATCAATTTTGGATAAAGAAAATAAATGTTTAAGACCAAGATTGGTATTTGATCTTAAAACCACCAATCCATACATTAATAGAAAACGATTAATTGAAAGTAAAGGCATTAAATCAGTAACAGTAGCAATTGCCACCAAAGCCAAGAGATCTATCAATAGTTTCTTTTCTTCTTTGCTGCTTATTTCTCTTGCCAAAAACCAAGCCACAGCACAGCCACAAACCTTGCTTGAGTGAAAAACAGCTAAAGCATCTAGCTCTTGTTCATCTTTTTGATGATGATCGGTGATGATGACATCTATCTTTTGTTTTTTGAGAAATTTAAGAGCACTATGAGCAACAATTCCGTTATCAACAGTGATGATTAAAGCAATATCTTTTTGTTCATTTAGAAGATCATCTAAAGCCTTAACAGATAAGCCATAACCGTGTTTAAGGCGATTTGGTATAAATGGCAAAGTATTGTAACCCTCGGCGTG
This sequence comes from uncultured bacterium, assembly GCA_903959355.1. GTDB lineage: Bacteria > Patescibacteriota > Microgenomatia > UBA1400 > PJMF01 > UBA1364. The sequence goes on along the minus strand of CAJBWJ010000059.1, from coordinate 14,095 downwards.
CAATGCTTGCCATAGGACTGCTGTAGCACTAATACCGTCAGCATCGTAGTCACCAAAGACAATAATTTTTTCTTTATTCTCTTTAGCTTTTTTTAAACGCTCTTTAATTTTTTCTAATTCTTTTTCGTCTATTCCAAGCTCTTCCAAAGAAATTTTAAAAGGAGAAATTCCCTTAAAAAAGTTTTGTTCGTCTTCTATTTTTCTATTACTTAAAAGAATCTGTTTTAATTCTTCTAAATTTTCTATCTTGCTTGCTGATTGAATATGCCATTTCATTAGCCTTATAATAAGGCCATGAACCTGAATTTACCATTTGAAGTTTTATATATTATGAATCGCTTTGACAAAGCTGGCTTTGAAAGCTTTTTAGTTGGCGGGGCTATTCGTGATTTGGTTATGAATTTTAAGCCTGAGGAAGTCAAAGACTTTGATTTCACCACCAATGCTTCTCCACTTGAAATTCAAAAAGTTTTTGAAGATAGTTTCTATGAAAACAAATTTGGTACAGTCAGCGTTACCTATGAAAACTTAATTGAAGAAATAGCCAAAAATCATAAACTACCAATCAAGACCTCAGCTAATTTCAGTCAAAAAATAGAAACTAAAGAAAATCGAATTATTGATCTAAAAAATGCCAAAAAAATTCATGTTTCACTAAAGGATAAGGCAGATTCAGCAGATCAAGAAATAAAAAAAGAAATTCAAACTCTTCCTCCTTTCGAAATGACTACTTATCGCAGTGATGGCGAATATCTAGATCATCGTCGACCAGAAAGTGTTAATTTTGGTAAAAATATAGAAGAAGACTTGGAGAGAAGAGATTTTACAATCAATGCATTAGCTATTTCTATCAATAAAGAATTTTTAGAAAAAATATTTTCTCAAAAAGAGCTTGAGACTTCTTACGAAATAAATGAAAAAGATTTTAGACTAATTGATCTTCATAATGGCTGTGAAGACTTGGAAAAAAGAATTATTCGCACAGTTGGCAAAGCTGATCAAAGATTTGCTGAAGATGCCTTGCGCATGCTCAGAGCCATTCGTCTAGCTGTTCAATTAAATATGGATATTGAAACAGATACTTATTTTTCAATTAAATATCATAAAGATTTGCTAAATTTTGTCAGCGCAGAAAGAATTAGGGACGAATTTTTTAAGATTCTATCAAGCAATAATCCAGCCAAAGGCATAGAATTACTTGATCAGACAGGACTTTTACTCACAATTATCCCAGAACTTTATGAGGGTGTAGACATGCAACAAAGAGGACATCACACTACTGATGTTTGGACTCACAGCATAGATGCTTTGAAATATTGCCCTTCCAAAGATCCGGTTGTTCGCTTTGCCACTCTCCTTCATGACATTGGCAAACCGCCTTCTTACAAAGAAGAAAATAGTGAAATTACTTTTTATAGCCATGATATTTTGGGTTCCAGAATTGCTAGTAAAATTGCCAATCGTCTGCGCTTATCCAAAAAAGATGTTCAAAGAATTTTCATTCTCGTTCGCTATCACATGTTCCATTATCAAGAACATCACAGCGATGCTTCCATTCGTCGTTTCATTCGTAGGGTTGGTTTTGAAAACATTGACGATATTCTTGATCTTCGCGAGGGAGATCGCCTTGGTAGTGGCGCAAAAAAGACCAGCTGGCGCTTAGAAGAAATGAAACAAAGAATCATTGAGCAACTCAATCAACCAATGGGTCTTGATGACCTGACCATTGACGGTAATGATTTAATGAAAGAATTATCTTTAAAACCTGGCCCAATTCTTGGAGAAATTTTAGATAAATTGTTGGAAAAAGTCTTGGAAAATCCAGAATTAAACGAAAAAGAAAAATTACTTGAAGAAGCAAAAAAACTTATTTCTTAGTAATTTTTGATCGTTCGTGCATTACCAATAAAAGTGGCACCGCAGTGAAAGTACTAGAATAAGTACCAGTGATTGAACCAATTAGTAGAGCTATAACAAACCAGTGAATACTGGCTCCACCTAAAATTGCCAATGTCAAAAGCATAATAATAATCGTCATCGAATTATTGATGGATCTACCCATGGTTTCTAAAACAGCTGCATTGGTAATTTGTTCAAAAGAATACTTAGAGTGTTTGCGCTTGAGCTCTCTGATACGATCGTAAACCACAATGGTATCGTGAACAGAAAACGACAAAGTTGTAAGAAGCGCTGTTACAAATAAAACATCAACTTCAACATTAAAGAAATGTCCCAAAAGACTAAATGCGCCAATTAAAATCAATGAATCGTGCAACATGGCTAGAACTGCACAAACACCGTATTTGAGCTCATCAAATTGCTTCCAAACATAGAAAGTAATGATACTAGCTACAAGTAAAATTGCTGTTAAAGTCTTTTTTAATAATTCAGCTCCGAGAATTGGACCAACTGTTTCAAAACGCAAAACATCAACTTGACCATATTTTTCAATCAACTTGCTTACTAAAACATCTTTTTCTGCATTAGTGATTTCTTTACCCTTGATGATTATTTTTTTGTCTCCAGAATTTTGAACTGCACTCACATCATATAAACCATTTAAATCATCCTTAAGACCTTTGTCTGAGTAATTGGCAAATTTTTCTTGATCCAAAAAATGTAATTCAATTAGAGATCCACCCGTAAAATCAATAGCTGGCTTCAAGCCAAATAAAAACAAAGAAATTATTCCAGGAATTAAAAACGATAAAGAAATCAAAAAATAAAGTTTTTTAAATTTCATTAGATTCATGATTTGCTTCCTTGATCTTCTTTTTTCTGTCTGTTTAAAATAGGTATAAAAGCTCGAAGCAGCAAACGACTAACCACCATGCCAGTAAATAAACTAAGCAAGGTGCCAAGTAAGAATGTTAAACCAAAACCCTTTACTAAACCGCTAGTATTAAGAAAAGAAAAATTCAAAGGATTAATTAAAACTAAGGCTGTAAAAATGGAAGCCATGTTGGCATCTTTAATACTATCCCAAGCTCGACCAAAACCGAGTTCCATGGCTCTAGCATAAGGATGACCAACTCTTAATTCTTCCTTCATTCTTTCAAAAATTAAAATATTTGAATCAACTGCCATACCAATGGTTAGAATCAATCCAGCGATTCCAGGCAAAGTTAGAACTACTCCCATTACTTTATAAAGTGCGATGGTTAAAATTGCATAAATTACTAAAGAAACACTAGCAATAAAACCCAATCCACCATAATAAATAATCATAAAAAGCAAAACTAATGAAAGTCCTACTAATCCAGCGGTGACACTTTTTTGAATAGACTCATCGCCTAAACTAGCACCAATAGTTTTTTGTTCCAAAACTTTAATATTAACTGGCAATGCGCCAGCATTAAGTTGGATGGCTAAATTTTTGGCTTCTTCGATAGTAAAACTGCCACTGATAACTGCTCTGCCATCAAGAATAGCTGTAGAGATTACTGGAGTCATGATCGGCACTCCATCAATAAAAATAGCCAAGACTTCATTGACGTTGTTTTTTGTCACATTAGCAAATAAATCTCTTCCCTCAGCATTCATTTCCAAAGAAATAATTGGCTTAGCAGTTTGAGGATCCAGCTGAGCTTGAGATCTCTTGAGTTGCTTACCAGTTAAACCAGTATCTGTGAATGTATTTAACCAAGCTTGCGCAGAAACAGTAGCTTCAGCAGCTTGCTGATCTGTTAGTTTCTTTTGTAATTTGAATTCAAGTTGAGCAGTACTTCCAACCAGATCTAGCGCTTCTTTAGGATTAGAAACTCCAGGAAGTTCGATGATCAAACGATATTGACCATCTTTTTGAGAGGTTTGAATGGATGCTTCACTTATGCCGTATAGATCAACTCTTTTAGCAATTACTTCTCTGGCAGATTCTAAAGCTGTCAATTTGTCTTCAGCAGCAATGTTATCCATTTCTGCTTGCAAGGTAACCTGCATACCACCCTGAATATCTAAGCCTTTGCGTAACTGATAATTTTTATAGACATGCTTGCCTAAAAAATAAAAATCTACAACTGGCTTATTAAAATTACCTATTTTATCTGGCAAAGCTATAAAAGCCGCCACGATTGTTAGAAAAAATATTAAAAATAAAGGCTTTATTAATGACTTCTTTTTCATAAAATAACAGTTTACTCTAACAAAAAACTACATAGTTGGCAACTCGCGATGACAAAATTCCAATTCATCTCCTATGATCATTACTCTAGCTCCATACATCACTTCCATAATAAAAGGATCACGACGAGCTTTGCGGAATTCAAATTCTTCCCCTTCTAAAACAGCATAATTAATTTCTCGACCAAAAGCTTTTTCTTCACCTTTAATCAAAGATTCTAATTCTGGTAAAACAATCTCGCCAACAACTAAAATATCCAATTCATCTTTATTTAATTTTTCCTGATTAATGAAAGCCCCAGTAAAAACAACATAATTTACGTTGCCAAGTTTACGCCTGTATTTACGAATTTTCTTACCAATGCCAGTAGTTTTAATCACAATTCTTTGTAATTCTTGAAAATACAGATATCTTTTATTGAGGAAATAATAAAGACGATTGCTACGCTGTTCACTTTTAAGAAGACCGCACTCAAGCATTCTGTCTAGTTCACGGCGAACTGCGTTAATTTCTTCTTTTACTAAACGAGTAATTTCACGGACATAAAACATTTCACTTGGTTTTTCAAAAAAGAGTTCTAACATTTTTACTCTTACTTTTGAAACAAGTAGATCGCTTAAATCTGCCATAGCTATTCCTTTATTGAAATCAATTTGTACTCAATTCCAATATTAACAAAAAATAACAGAAAAGCAACTTAGTCTGCTCTTTTGGCAAAAACCAATAATCTTTGATTGGTGGTTCCTGGTGGCCAGCAAGTTTGAAGAACAATGGTTTCGTTATCATATTTTTGATAAAGAAAAGCAGTGTCTGATGGATCTTTAATCACCTTTTCAGTAACTAGATAGTGATATCTTTTTTGTTCATTCCATATATAAACATCATCACCTTCTTTAAGTTTATCTAACAAATAAAAAACGGCATTAAATTGTGTTCTAAATCCTGGACTAGATGAATGAGCAAAATAATAGCCAAGCCCATTTTCATCTGGATAGCTAGTGCTCGAAGCATGAGCGATGCCTTGTTTAAGAGCCGCTCTGTATTGGTTTTCATCATTTGGATCAACATTGAAAATTACTTTTTCATCTAAACCTAATTTTGGAACGACGATGCCATAGTCTTTATTTTTGGAAGCATTTCCAACAATGGTCATACCAGCAAAATCCGGTAAGAATAAAGCCTTGGGATTATCAAAACCAATTGATTTAAAAAAAGATTTAGTCTGATATTTAATCTCAACAAAAACTACGGGTAAAAAAATTAGAACTAACCAAAGTAAAAAGGCCAAAAAACCAACTAAAGCCAGGGCAGGTAGAAATTGGCGAACTTTCAGTCTATTTTTTCCTTTTTTTAATCAAAGATTTATTTAAGTTTTTAGTTCCTTGAATAAATGGATAAGCAAATGCCAAAGCACCTCCACCTAAACCAACCACAGACATCCAGGTAGGCGTGCCAGTCGAAGGTTGCTTGGTAATCGGAGCAGTGCCCACATAAACAGTTTGCTCACAATCACTGTCAGTTATCCATTGATCTGTGGAATCTTTAACCTGAGCTTTGACTTTAAATGTACCAGACTGTGGATAATTGTGCTCAAATTGAATGGAATTTGCTTCAACCGCATTGCCATCTCCAAAATCAATTTTGTAAGATTTTATATCACCCTTGTTATCATAACCAGCAACTTTAAATTTAACTAAAGAAGGAGCTTGATGGTTTTGCCCCTCAACAACATAAAGATAAGAACAAGAACTTTTATGACTTTCTATGCTGACAGCCGTTACGCTGGCTGTTACTTGGCAATCATTACTCTTAATCCAATTATCTTTACTATCCTTCACCTCAGCAATTACATAGAATCTTCCAGAGCTCTCATAAGTGTGATCGATTTTGGCATATTCAGTTTCAATTTTACTGCCATCACCAAAGATATAACGATATTGTTTAATTGCGCCCAAATTGTCAGCTGCCTTAACTTCAAAGGTCATTTTGGCTGGAATTTTAGTATTATTTCCACTGACTATAGTTAGATCATCACAAGAACTCTTGTGCTCTATTCGATCATTAATGGCCAGAAAGAAGGCTCCATCATTAAAATCCATATCTTCAATCATCACGTCATGGCAATCCTTAGCAGAACCAGTACAAGTGATGTTAACATTTGGTTTGCTATAACTTTCTTTTAAAAATTTCTCATGAGCATAGCCATCACCCCAACATTGAGCTGATATTAATTTATTGCCATCACTACTGATTGCGCTATATAAATCGGCCACATCAGCAGATCCGGCTCCAGAGAATCCATTACAAAGATTGTTTTTTGGACTAACCCATCCAGAGTATGGAGAATCTCCCATATCTGCTAAAAAAGAAATCTTATCACCAGCTACTATCTTAACTCCAGTTTTCCAGACATCTCTACCTTTAACAGTTTTTGTATAGCTTCTGCCATTTATTTTCAATCTAAGAGTAGTGTTTATATCACTTTTGTAATAAACAAGTAATTCTCCAGCGTTTACACTGCTGACGGTGTAATCAAGTGCTCCTTTATCAGTTCTGCCGCAATGTTCAATCGAAACATCTTCTCCAGAAAAATTAAATTTATAAAACCATGGATTGTCACAATGAGCATCTGTTCCCAAAGTTCCGGCAAAAGCAGAGGCTCCTGATTTTATAAAGGAAAACAAAACTAAAACAAATATAAATACTAAAAATTTTTTCATATTTTTCTTTTTTAAAAAATTAAAACAAAATAAAAAGAGCTGACAAGATAAATTATACCCTGTCAGCTCTTCACTTGTCATTACGCTGATTCTAGTAGCTAACTACTGATTCAGTTGCTAAAACAGAAATCCAAACTTGACCTCTGGCTAGCTCAATATTTTTGCCACGAACATCAACAAATTCTAATTCGCTCTCACGATCTTTCTTTACCCAATTTGCTTCAATTGGAGCTTGACCATGTTTAAAAATCATAGCTTTTCCACGACCAAGAGTCGTATAAAGCATATGCTTTTTCTCATTAATTGGTCCTTTTTCTGTGGTTAATAGAACAATTACATTTTTGCTAGCAATCTGCTCTTCATTGTTCATGTCAGTGTGAGCTTCACCAGCATTGTTTCTCTTGTAGGAATCGCTATTGCTGTCATAATTCCACTCGACTGAGTATTGATTATAACCAGTCCAGAAATCATAAGAAATTTTGGAAGTAGTGCCAGCTGCTGCAGGATTAGCTTCAAAAGTCCAACCTTTATAAGCACTTGACCAAGAAGAAGCAGGAATAGTTTTTTTACCAACTACTCTTTCTGGAGTGAGATTGGTCCACTCGCGATCAGTTGCAATTTTCCATAAACCCTCTGTGGTTGTTTCCATGGTATGTTCTGTAGCAATTTCTTTGCCTGGAATACGATTGTAGTTACGCACAAAAGTTGGATAGCCAACTGAAAATTGATTGATGTCAGTATTACCTTCCCAACCATAATCACCAATCTGTCCAAGAGCATCAGTTGGACCAGCTACATTAGCTCCACCAACATGAACATACATTGGCAAATTAAAGCCTGAGGCCCAATCAACAAAATAAGTTCTTGCAGAACGAATTGGAGCTAAAGTTAAATCTTGTAATTGAGCACCACAGTAAAATAAAGCGCCAAAACGAGTGACGCCACCTTCTGCCACTGCTTCAAAAATCACATCAGCACGACTAAGACCAGCCTGAGGACGAGAATCTGGAGTATTTTCAATCATGACGAAAAGTGGACGACGTTTATCCCAAGCATTTTTTTCAGTCATTGTGTAATAAGCACCATTTAAAGGACAAACTTGATCTCTAGCTTCTCCCGGATTAATGGTCAACAAACTAGTAAGCAAAGTTTGGCTAGGATCTTCAGCTTTATTAGTAGCAGAAGAAACAGCTAAAGAATCTTTGGCAAAATAAGAAAAAGCGCTAAAAGACAGACCAGCGCTTGCTACATACAACACTAAGGCAACTATTAGATTCTTTTTCGGCATTAAAATCCTTTCTTAAATTTAGAGTTAAGTCTCAAGTATATATTAAAGCAATTGTTAACAAAATAAGTAAAATAAAGGAAACGACTAGAAAAGTTTTTTTAAGATCTTTGACAATTAATTTAGGATCATAAGCAAAAATTTCTTCCAAATAACTTTTTTTTGAAACAAGTCCTTGAGTTTCATTTTCAAATTTTTGATCTTCTTTTTTGGTTTCTAAGACTTGGGTCTTAGCATCAGCAATACGACGTTTAGCATTAATTTTATCTTTTTTATTTCTTCTTTTTGCCATAATTTTACCTAAAAATATTTTTTATATCATTAAAAGAAACGATCACCATCAAAGCAAGTAAAGAGATGTAACCAAAATAGTTAAGATAGCTAGCAACCTTATCAATCTTTTTACGCTTAAAAAACTTTTCTAATACAACCAAAACAGCTCTTCCACCATCAAGGGCTGGAATTGGCAACAAGTTCATAATTCCAAGATTTATAGAAAGCAAAGCAGCAAAATTGATAATACTCAAAAAGCCTCCATCAAAAAATCCATAAGTATTAGCTTGATCAATTATGCCAATCGGACCAGCTACTTCTTGTTGAATTCCTCTACCAGCAAACAAATCAGCGACGAGCTGTCCTAGAGATTGAATTATTAACAAACTCAAAGCAATTGATTGCTTGAAAGCATGAAAGATCGTCATAAAAGGCATCAAATACCAAGGATAATTTTTGAAAATTACATCAGTGAAGGTAATTCCCATAGAGCCTTCTCCTTGTGGAGTTTCTTCTTTTGTTCTCAGGTAAATAGAACTTTCTTGAAATTCTTTGGGACAGATTTCTTGATTACACGGCAAAGAGGTTCGGATCATTATTGTTTCACCTAGATGAACACTAGCAAATTCTTGAACCTTAGAAATGTCACTCATTTCCACCCACTGATCATTTGCTTTGAAAGCTAAAATATTACTATTGCCAATTAAGTTTGCTTTAGCAGCTGGAGAATTAGCAACCACTTCTTGAATTCTAGCCTGACCATTTAATTGAGTTGGGATACCTAATTTATAAAAAACAAAAGCAAAAGCTAAAATTCCAAAAATAAAATTAAAAGCCACTCCGGCAAGCACTACTGCTAATCTTGCTTTAATGGATTTATCATAAAAAGAATCATGAGAATTTGAAGAGCTATCTTCTGGACCATTTTCACCATCCATCTGAACAAAACCTCCAAAAGGAATTAAATTAAGAGAAAAAAGAGTGCCCTTCCAATTAAAAAGTTTTAAAACTCTAGGAGGATAGCCTAAGCCAAATTCTCTGACATTAATCTTATTTTTTTTGGCAAAAATGAAATGCCCAGCCTCATGAATGATCACTATGACAGATAAGATGAGAATAAAAATCAAAGCTGCCATAAAATCCTAATTTTATATATTCAAGAGTTCTTGCTCTTTTTTCTTGGTCATTTCTTCTAATTTGCCAACATATTCCTTAACAGTGTCATCTAATTCTTGTGCCTCAGCCTTGACATCATCTTCACTAATTCCAGCTTCATCTTCTTGTCTTTCTATAGTTTTACGCAAATCAGAACGAACATTGCGGAACATAACTTTAGCTTCTTCTTCTTTTTGGCGTAAAATCTTGACCATTTCCTGTCTTCTTTCTTGAGTAAGTGCAGGAACAGCAATTCTAACAATATCACCATCAACAACAGGGTTTAAATTAAGTTGAGCTAGTTGGACAGCTTTTTCTATATTAGATAAAAGACTTTTGTCCCATGGTTTGATTACCAAAAGTTGTGTATCTGGAGTCGAGATGGAAGCCACCTCATGGATAGCCATTCTCGAACCATAGGCTTCTACTGAAACACTATCTAAAAGCTGAGCGCTTGCTCGACCAGTTCTTAAAGTGGAAAACTCCTCTTGAGTGTGACTGAGAGTTTTTTCAAATTTTTCTAGATAAGAAGACTTGTGTATTGGCATAATTTTAATTCCTGGCGCATTCTAATTGATATTAAATTCCAAATCAACCTGAGGAAAAGGCAGAGACTGCTTGGTCGGATCATGAGCCTTTAAATCCTCTTTCAGGTCATAAGCTCTTTGATTTAAAGGACCAAGATCTGGACTTTTTTCAACTTGGTTAATTATTACATCTGCAGCTGGTTTTTTTTTGAGAACAACGGCAAACAAAAAAAACGCAACTAAAAAGAAAAATAAAATAACCAAAAAATAAAAAGGTCTTAGATTTTTATTTTTCTTAAAATCTTTTAAATTAAAAAACCTTGAAGAACGGTCTTCAAAAAGCTGAACCTGATCAACAAATTCGGTTTGATTAGTCTGGCTATTTTCATTTCTAAGTGACATATTTTTAGATACTCAGTAATTCATTTAAATAAGAAATTGATTGAGATAAATTTACATAAATAGGATTCATCGTTCTTGGTAAATCTTCATAGAATTTTTCTAGATACCAGTTACCTTGTCCTCGATCGATAATATCAGTCCAAAAAGCATCTAATTTAAGCTTAGCAGAATCTAAGCTACGATTGGTTTCAAAACTAGCTCGATCTATTTCTGGTAAATCTAGCGTGCCTTTTTCTTGTAAATAAACATCTATGTCTTTTTTCAAAACTACAGATTTGTCATAAATCATTTGCAAATTGCCAACAGATAATAAAACCAATACTTCATTTGCCAATTTGCCTACATTTTTTTGATCAGTTGTAAAAGTAGTTAAAGCCTCAGAAACTTGATCTCTTTCATTTAAATTTTTAAGAATTTCTTTATGATTTTTAACGTAAGCAATAGTAGCTTCTAATTGAGATAAATATTTTGTTTTAAGAGATAATTCAATCCCTTCTGTAGCAACAAGATTAAGTCTTAATAAATCCAAATAACTAACCAGTACATCATCTCTGTAAATACCTAAGGTTTTAGCTTTTTGATTTAAATCTTCGATGGAAACTAAAGTTTGTAATTGCTTGTATTGATCGTAAGCAATTCTATACATCTTATCCTGATACAGATATGTTTCTAATTGAGATTGATAGGTAGCTTTAACAGTGATAATTTCTTGATCCAAGCGTTCTCTTTGCCAGATCAAATCTGTCTTTAAAGCAGAGTTTTCTACTGCTGCTGGTGCTGCCTGACTATCTCCAGCAACTGGCGGTTCTTGAGCTTGAACACAAGGAACTAGAACAAAAAACATCAAGAAAAAAAGAACTAATTTCTTCATAGAAATCATTTTACAGTGAGCGCGCTTCTTTGGATAGGTGTCGATCTCTTGCAAAGGAAATAGCCTCATGCATCGATTCAAAAGTCCCAGTATCAAACCATTTACCCTCCACAAAAGCCACGTCCATACTGCCTTCTTTGAGATAAAGATTATTAACGTCAGTAATTTCTAGCTCACCACGGTCTGAAAAAGCCAAAGCCTTTACTTTATCAACCACAGTGGAGTCATAAATATAAAGACCAGTTACAGAATAATCTGATTTTGGCTTTTTTGGCTTCTCTTCAATGGAAATAGCTTTGTTATTAGCGTCAAATTCAACCACGCCAAAACGTTGAGGATCTGTGACTTTTTTGGCAAAAATACGACCGCCAGTCTTAAAAGATTTAATAGCTTCTGAAAAATCATCCTCATAAAGATTGTCGCCAAGAATCAGGGTAACATTGTCATGATCAATAAAATCTTGACCAATCATAAAAGCCTGAGCAATACCCTCTGGCTTGTCTTGAATTTCATAGGTGAAATGACAGCCATATTCTCTACCACTACCTAAACATTTAAGAAAATCACCAGCGTGATCTGGAGCGACAATAATTAAAATATCCTTGATTCCACCTTTGATTAAAGTTTCAAGAGGATATTGAATCATTGGCTTGTTATAAACTGGCAACAATTGCTTGCTAGTTACTCTGGTCAATGGATAAAGACGCGTACCAGCTCCACCAGCCAAAATAATTCCCTTCATTTGTTTATCTGCCATATAACCTTTCTTTTTTAACTAGTCAAAACTAGCACGAGCTCTTTTTAAAAGCAAGTTACCAATTATAAAGTAATCAAAACAATTGCAAGTATAGCTAACATTGAAATTGATAAGTATTCAAAAATAATTTCACTATTAATTTTTCTACTCTTAGTATGAGTGATAACACCCCAGATAAAATAAAGGGCTCCAAAAGTTATGGCAATGTATCGCTGAACCTGTCTATTTGGCCAAGCCTTCATAAATAAAAATACAAATGTTCCAAGTAAGATAAACAAAAGAATATAAGCTAGTTGATTTTTTTTGAAGACATTTTTCATGGTAGAACTGCGCCTCCTTTAAATAAAACCAATAGGAAAGCAACAGTGATCATAAGAGCAACGTGGGCAAAATTTTGGCCAACCAAACGCTCATATTTTCGATTTGAAGCCACCAATGAATCGTAAAGTAAAGTTAAAATTATTAATAAAACAACAACCAAGAAGAAAGCTCTTGTTAAATTGAGTGGAGAGAAAATTAATTCATAATTATTAGTTTTATCACCAGCAACTAACCCACTCTCCTGATAATCAGGTTCGGCAGCTTTTGGCAAATTAAATTTATTACCATTACTTTCACTCATCGAAACAGCTGAAGGAACAGCAAAAAGCTGCACAACTAGGGTTGTATTGAAACCTTTTAAATTGCCGTTAACGACGGCTAAGCCCATCTGAGTAAATTCTTGATTAACAATGTTTTCTCGATGAGATGGAGAAGCCATCCAAGCTTTAACTACCTCATCATTGCTATTAAAATCTCTAGCTAAATTTTCTCCAGCATATTTATAGACATATTTAGACTCTTTAATAAAATCCCAAGCTTGCTTTCCATCTGGAGCAATATGTGCCCAATACTGATCGGTCAGCATGTCTTGAGCTTTTGCTAAGGCAGCTTGATTTAATTCTTCATTTATAACTAATGGTTTTAAATTTAAATTTTCACGCTCTTTATTAGTTCCGGTCAGTAAACCACTCGTATCTATAGTTGAACTAAATCCTAAAACCTTATCAGCTAAACTTGGAAAGAATCTTAAAGCATTAAATAGAGAGAAAAAAGCCAATAAAACAAAAGATAGCACCAACAAGGATTGTGGGTGCAAAAGCTTGGAACGATATTTGTTCGAAGCCTGAGGTTTAAAAAGATGGCTTAATTTAAACAGCAGACTATCTTTAGTTTTTATTTTTTTTGCCATTAATAAATTTAATTATGACAAAAAATGCCACGATAAACAAGCTCGACAATAGATACAAAAAAGGCGGAATCCAAGGATAATTTTTATCAAGTAAGACGCTTTTTGTAGAAACATTAATATTTTGCGAGTCAATCTTTGCTGCTAGGACAGAAGCCTGACTAGATGAACTCGGTTTCACTTCAGCTGAAATAAATTCATTATTAATATTCCTAGACTCTTCACAATTAAAACTAAATAAAAAATCAAATTTAAGGAAAAACTTTTTGTTTTCGAGTGCTAAATTTAAAAAATCAAAGTCAAAATAATATTTTTTAATAGATTTTCCACCAATTTGATTTAAATTAATTTTTTGTTTAAAAAAACTATCTAGATCATCTTCAAAAATAAGTTTTTCTTCACTAGTAATAAATAAATTTACTTGAGATAAAAAATCACTTTTTTCTAAATTTTTAGCTTCTAAAATAAGATTGCAATCATTCTGGCTGTGATTAGAAATTTCTAAAGAAAATTTTTTATCCAAAGGATTATTGAGTTCGAATTGCATCTGAGAAGAAGTGATTTTGCAAATTTCATTTTCTAAAAAACAATCTAGTTTAATTTCCTTCATAGATCCTTTACATTAATAATTGAGACTTCTTCTGATCTGACATCAAATTCATTAGATAAATAAACCAACCCATCACACTTAAAATCTTCTAAATGAAATATCAATTCATTTTTTTGATTACTAAAAAAATTAAGAAAAGAAAATTTT
>CAJBWJ010000058.1 GCA_903959355.1 uncultured bacterium | reverse complement strand
ACTGTTATGTCAGATACAATCACTATTACTCAGACCGGTTTCGAAGAGCTCCAACAAGAACTCCAGGAACTTAAAAATGTAAAAATACCTAAAGTTATTGAACGCATTTCTAATGCTAGAGAGCAAGGCGATCTTTCTGAAAACGCTGATTACCACAGCGCTAGAGACGAGAGAGATATGTTGCAGGCTCGTATCAATTCAATTGAAGAAATTCTTCTTAATACCAAAGTTACCGCTTCAGTCAAAACTAGTACCGGAGTTATTTCTCTTGGTTCAGTCGTCAAACTAGAAATAGTTGGTAAAGATAAAAAAATTACTTATCAAATGAGTGGTGAATACGAATCAAATCCAGCCGAAGGCAAAATTTCCATCGAATCACCAGTCGGCAAAGCTTTGCTCAAGAAGAGTAAGGGCGACAATGTAGAAGTGAAAACCCCGGCGGGACAAATCACTTACAAAATCTTAGAAATTAAGTAAAAATTAAAAGAAACAAGAAAAACCCCGCCAAAAGCGGGGTTTTTAGGTTATACTTATCGAGTATAATTGGAACTATATTTTATGCAAAAACAAATGGCACAGAGTAAACATTGGCTAGATAAAGTGGTAGACGGCATCCTCAAGTGGCAAGAGAAAAATGGCATCGCCAACTTGCATGTTGATGATATGAAAACTCCTTCTGGTCGTGTGCATACTGGTGCTTTACGTGGCGTGTTACTTCATGATCTTGTCGCTCAGGTGCTACGCGAGCGTGGCGTCGCAGCCGAGAATACTTATGTTTTTAATGACATGGATCCAATGGACGGCTTGCCAGCTTATCTAGATGAGAGCGTTTTTGCCGAGCATATGGGCAAGCCTCTTTTTCAAATTCCAAAACCAGATCTAGATAAATGTGGTAGTGATTTGACTCAAGCTTCAGAGGCTGAATTAGCCGACCTCAAGAATGCCAAGAATTTCGCTGAAATCTATGCTTTTGATTTTATTCACGCCTTTCGTACTCTTGGTTGTTCCCAAGAAATTATCTGGAGTCATGAGCTTTATCAATCTGGAAAAATGGACGAGATTATTCGTTTGGCTCTCAATAGTGTCGAGCCGATGCGTAAAATCTATCAAGATGTGGCTAAGTATCAGCTGCCAGAAAACTGGTATCCTTTCCAAGTCATTTGTCCAAAATGTGGCAAACTCGGTACTACCCTAGTTACTGACTGGGATGGTACAGAGGTTACTTTTGAGTGTCAAGAAAATAAAGTCACATGGGCCAAAGGTTGCGGTCATAAGGCCAAAATCAGTCCATTCGGTGGCACTGGTAAGCTACTTTGGAAGGTCGATTGGCCAGCTCATTGGACTGCCATGGGTGTTAATGTTGAAGGCGCTGGCAAAGATCATTCTAGTGCTGGTGGTTCTAGAGATATGGCTAATGCTGAATGTGAGCAAGTTTTCAAAATTCCAGTGCCTTTCAATATTCCTTATGAATGGATTTTGATTCGTGGTGCCAAAATGAGTTCGAGTAAAGGTGTCGGTACTAGCGCTCGTGAATTTACCAAGCTTTTCCCTCCAGCGGTCGGCCGTTTCCTTTTTGCTAGTCGTAATTATGCTCAAGTCATCGATTTTGATCCAAGTACTATGGCTATTCCAGATCTGTTTGATGAATATGATCAGGGTGCCAGAATTGCTTGGGGTCAAGAAGAAGGCGATGAGAGATTAGCTCGCGCTTTTGTTTTAGCTCAAGTGGCTAAGACTCAAGAGAAATCTTTCTTGCCAAGATTCCGCGATGTCGCTATGTGGATGCAATATCCAGACAAAGATTTATTGGAAGAATTTGCCAAAGTCAAAGATGCACCTCTCGATGATCTAGAAAAAGCCTTGCTCAAAGAGCGCATGGCTTATGCTGAAATTTGGCTGGCTAATTATGCGCCGGCTGAATATCAACTTCGTCCAAAAGTAGCGTTGCCACCTGAAGCTAAAACTTTAAGTGACGATCAAAAAACTTTTCTCAAAGAACTACAAGTAATGTTGGCAGAGAAAAAAGATTTAGCTCCAGCAGATCTTCAACAACAAATTTTTGAATTATCCAAAGATGGCATTGGGCCAAGAAAAGCTTTTGAGAGTATTTATTTAATGTTACTTGGCAAAAAAGCTGGTCCAAGAGCTGCTTGGTTGCTCCAAGCAACTAGCGCAGATTTATTAAAGAGTCGTTTCGAAGGAATCTAATCATGAGTTTACCAAGTCGCGAAGCTAGTCAAAATTTACTTAGCAAATACATGGAAAATGAAGCTTTGCTTCGTCACTCTCGTATGGTGGCTGCGGCTCTCGAAGCTTATGCTAAGTTTCTCGATCAAGATGTGGATTTGTGGTATGCCACTGGTCTACTCCACGATCTCGACTGGGAGAAATATCCAGATGAACATCCAATGAAGGCTGTCACTGAGTTTTTTGGTGAATATCCAGATGAAATGAAACAAGCCATTCTCGCTCATGCTCCAGGTAGAACTGGTGCTAAAGCAGAAAGCTTGCTAGACAAGTATCTTTTTGCTTGTGACGAATTAAGTGGTTTAATGAATGCAGTCTCACTAATGCGTCCAAATCGTTTTGCCGATATGGAAAGCAAATCAGTTAAGAAAAAAATCAAAGATAAATCTTTTGCGGCCAATGTTAGTCGTGAAGACATCGTACTGGGTTTTGAGCTAATTGGTAAAAGTCCTGATGAGCACATTGAATTTTTAATTAAAGTATTTGCGCAAATTTAGCAAAGGAATCAATTTTTATGCTAGACATTAATTTTGTCAGACAAAATAAGGATCAGGTCAAAGAAGCCTGCGTCAATAAAAATCTTGACTCCTCTATTATTGATCAATTACTTGCTGTGGACGAAGAGCGCCGTGCTTTGCAGAAAGAGATGGACGCCTTGCGCACTGAGGCAAATACCAACGCTGATGCCATTAAAAAAATGGTCGCCGAAGGTGGTCGCCCAAGTGCTGATTTAGTTGAAAATGGTAAAACCATCAAAACTAAACTCAAAGAACTCGAACCAAAAGACAAAGAAATCAACGAAAAATTTGTAGAATTAGCTAGTGGCGTTCCTAACGTTCCAGCTGCTGACGTGCCAATTGGCAAAGATGAATCTTTCAATCAAGTCGTTAGACAAGAAGGCAACAAACGTGAATTTGATTTCACTCCTAAAACTCACGAAGAAGTGATGAAAAATTTGGATTGGCTCGACACTGATCGTGCCACCAAAATTGCTGGCTTCAGAGGTTATTTCCTCAAGAACGATGCACTTTTTCTTGAGCAAGCCCTGATGCTCTATGCTCTTTCGATCATGAAGAAGTATGGCTTTACCGCCATGTCCGCTCCAATCTTAGTCAACAAAGAAGCCATGTTTGGCACCGGTTATTTCCCTTGGGGTGCTGAAGATCATTATTACACTCAAGACGGCCAAATTTTGGCTGGCACTGCAGAAGTGGCTCTTACCTCTTATTATGGTGGCGAATTACTTCGTGAAAAAGATTTACCAATCAAGATTTGTGGTATTTCTCCATGTTTCCGTCGCGAAGTCGGTTCTTACGGCAAAGACACCAAAGGTATTATTCGCGTTCATCAATTTAACAAAGTTGAGCAAGTCGTTTTAACCGTGGCCGACGAAGAAGAAACTCGTAAGTGGCACGAACAAATGCTTGGTTATTCCGAGGAATTGCTCAAGGGTTTGAATTTGCCATATCAAGTTTTACTGATGTGCTCTGGTGACATGGGTGCAGGCCAGCGTAAAAAATATGACATCGAGACTTGGTTCCCTGGTCAAAGTAAATATCGCGAAACTCACTCGGCTAGTTATTTTAATGACTTCCAGGCTCGCCGCTTAAATATTCGCTATCAAGCTAAGGATGGCAGTACTAAATTTGTCTATACCTTAAACAACACTGTCGCAGCTTCACCTCGTTTGCTCGCAGCTGTGATTGAAAATTATCAGAAGGCTGATGGATCAGTGGAGATTCCAGAGGTTTTGCGCCCATTTATGATCTAGAAAATAAATGATATAAGTAGGATCCTATGTTTAAATTTTTTAAGAATTTATTTGATGAAGAAGCCAAGAAAATTAAAAAATACCAGCTAGTGGTTGATCAAATCAATGCTTTTGAGCCTGCCATGCAGGAATTAAGTGATGCTGATTTAGCCGCTCAAACTGATAAATTTAAAACCATTATTTCTGAAGCCGTAGCTAATGTAAGTGCAGAAAATCTCAAAGAAAAAGAACAAGCTGTCCTTAATGAAATTTTGCCAGAAGCCTACGCCACTGTGCGCGAAGCCTCTCGTCGTATTCTCGGTATGCGTCATTTTGACGTCCAGCTTTTGGCTGGTGTAGCGCTTAATGATGGTAATATTACTGAGCAAAAAACTGGTGAAGGTAAAACTCTCACTGTTACCTGTCCGCTCTATCTCAATGCTTTGCTAGGTAAAAGTGTACAGCTGATTACCGTTAACGATTATCTTTCAGAAATTGGTCTTGGTTGGATGGGTCCGCTTTATCATTTCTTGGGTTTGAAAGCTGCTGTTATCGTTCACGATCATGCTCGTCTTTATAATCCTAATATTGATAGCGAGGAGCGTGGCGACGAGCGTCTCGAACATTTTGAAGAAATTGCTCGTCAGGATGCATATTTAGCCGATATTACTTATGGTACCAATAATGAATTTGGTTTTGATTATTTGCGCGACAATATGGTTCAGAGTTTGGATCAAATGGTCCAGCGTCAAAGCATGCCTCATTATTTTGCTATTGTTGACGAGGCTGACTCTATTTTGATTGATGAAGCTCGTACGCCTCTGATCATTTCTGCTCCTGACAGTGAACCAACTGATAAATATTTTGAATATGCCAAGATGGTTCGCTCTTTGGTCATCGATCAAGATTTTAAATTAGATGAAAAGTCCAAAACTGCTACTCTCACCGATTTAGGCGTCAAGCGTATTGAGGCTAAATTGGGTGTTAAAAATCTTTACGAAGAAAGTTTTGATACTATTCATCACGTCGAATCATCCCTTAAAGCTTCAACTCTTTATCGTCGCGACAAAGAATATATTGTCAAAGACAATCAAGTGGTCATCGTCGATGAGCACACTGGTCGTTTGATGTTTGGTCGTCGTTACAGTGATGGTCTGCACCAAGCCATTGAAGCTAAAGAAGGAGTGCCGATTCAACAAGAATCTCGTACTCTAGCCACTGTTTCTTTGCAGAACTATTTCCGTATGTACCAAAAACTCTCTGGTATGACTGGAACAGCACTGACTGAAGCTGAAGAATTTAACCAAATTTATCATGTCGATGTTTTGGCTATTCCTACTAATCAGCCAGTGGTTCGTCAAGATTTGCCAGATCAGGTTTACAAAAATACTGCTGCCAAATATTCCTCAATTGTTAAAGCTGTAGAAGAAATTCACGCCGCTGGCCGTCCAGTTTTGATTGGTACTCGTTCAATTGAACATAACCAAATTGTGGCTAATTTTCTCAAGCGTAAAAATATTACTCATCAAGTGCTTAATGCTAAAAATCATGAAAAAGAAGCTTTTATCATTGCTGATGCAGGGCGAAGAGGTGCCATTACCGTGGCTACCAATATTGCTGGTCGTGGTGTGGATATTGTTCTCGGTGGTGCTAAGCCAGAACTAAAGGATTTCTTAAAAGAAGAACGTTCTAAAAAGCGTGTAGTCTTAGCCAAAAAATATGAAAAACTTGGTTTGCCAACTTCTATTAATCCTGCTAACTACGATTTAGACGCTTACGCTACTGCTCTCGAAAAATGGCAAGCTGATCATGATGATGTGGTTTCTGTCGGTGGTTTGGCCATTGTCGCCACTGAACGTCATGAATCTCGCCGTATAGATAATCAGCTCCGTGGTCGTTCTGGTCGTCAAGGTGATCCTGGTACTTCACAATTTTTTGTTGCTCTTGATGATGAGATTATGCGTATTTTTGGTGGTGAGCAAATTGCCAAAGTCATGGATTTCTTGAAGATTGATGAAGATCAAGCCATCGAAAACCCAATGGTTAGTAAAGCTATTGAATCAGCCCAAGTCAAAGTAGAAACTTTCTTTTTTGATCAACGTAAGCGCTTGGTTGAATTTGATGATGTCATGAATAAGCATCGCGAAATTATCTACAAACGCCGCCGCCGTTTACTTGAAGCTGGCACTGTTGAAGTTAAATCAAATAAAGGCTCTGATGATAAATTGGCAACGGTTATGGTCGATGAGGCAGGCAAAAAGATCACTCTCAAGGATCAAATCATGGACTATCTAAGTAATGAAATCACTGGCTTGGTAACACTTCGAGCTCCTGAGAAATTTACACAAGAAGAATTTGATGCTATTAGCAAAGAATTTGTCAGAATTATTCCTTTTGATGATGCTTCTCAGACTAGATTGGCTACTAAGCTTAGTAAATTATCCAATACTGAAGAAATCAGCGAAGAATTAATGGACATCATTAATAAAACTTATGAATCTAGAGAAAAAAGTCTTGGTGAAGCGATTATGCGTGAGTTAGAAAAATATGTTGTTCTTTCTACCATTGATGAAAAGTGGATGGATCATTTGGACGCTGTAGAAGATTTGCGTGAAGGTATTTGGTTGCGCGGTGACAAAAACACTGTGCTAGCTGAATATAAAAAAGAAGCTTTCATTATGTTTGAAGATTTGATTGCTGGTGTTGAAAGTACCATTGCAGCGCGTATTTTCCGCGTTCAGCCAATGATGCAAAGATCAACCATGCCAGAGAAAATTAATTTGCAAGCTCCTTCTGAATCGACTCCTAGTTTAGGCCAGGCTGTCCAAGTTGAGCGTCGTCAAGAGAATGCAGGCAGTGGCAATTCTAATAGAGGCAATGGTGGCTCTGGCAAAACCAGCGATCTCGCAGCAGCTCTTGGCAAAATGGGTGGTGGTTCTTCTAGCAATGTTGGTAGGAATTTAAATCAGTCAACTGATAAATATGCTAAAGTAGGTCGCAATGATTTATGTCCTTGTGGATCTGGACTAAAGTATAAGAAATGTGGATTAATTAATTCTCCATCTCACCAAGCTTAGCTAAATACTATGCCAGAACTTCCAGAAGTTGAGTCCATTCGTCGCAAACTCAATGTGGTTTTGCAAGATCGCCAAATTAAAACGATTGAAGTTTTGCGTGAGAAAAGTTTTTTAGCCTTCCCTACTATTGGAGCTGAAATTTTGGAGCAAACCGTTTTAGAAGTTAAACGTCGAGCCAAAATTTTACAAATTGTTTTAAGTGGCAAACGCGATTTCTTAATTCATTTGAAGATGACTGGTCAATTAATTTTTATTGATACTGACGGTCAAAGAGCTGGCGGCGGTCATCCCTCAGCTGATTGGGTTAATAATCTGCCGGCCAAACATACTCGAGTAATTTTTAGTTTTACTGACGGCTCGCGTCTCTTTTTTAACGACATGCGTGTCTTCGGTTGGATTCGCTCGCCCCTCAAAGAAGATGTTTATAAAGAATTTACCAAATATGGTCCAGACATTAATGATCCTGGTTTAACTGTTGATTATTTACTTAGCGCTGCCAAAAAACGCCAAATTCCGATCAAACAATTTATTATGGATAACGCGGTTATTTGTGGAGTTGGTAATATTTATGCCAGCGAATCATTGTTTATGGTTGGCATTAATCCGACAAAAAGCGCCAAAGAAATTAATAAAAAAGAAATGGCTAAATTACTAAAGGCAATGCAAGAAATTATTGAGCGCTCTACGGAACTCGGTGGTACAACTTTTGATGGTAAATATGTCGGCGTGGACGGCTTTGCCGGTGGTTTTCAAAATGAACTCAAAGTTTATGGTCGTGATGCTAAGCCATGTTTAAAATGTGGAGCTAAAATTTCAAAAATTAAACAAGGTGGTCGTGGAACTTTTTTCTGCCCAGTTTGCCAATCTATTTAATTTTTTTTAAATGGTATATTTATTTAGTACAAGTTAGTGAAAGACTTCATGATATTAACAGAAGAAGTTAAACCTGATGCGAACGATGATCAAGTAAAAGAGGAGGAAAAACTTTCTGAAGAAGAAGTTCTTTTTATTATTAAAGAGCTTGATGAAAAATTTTCTGAGATTCAGAGGGAAATTATATTAGCTAAATTTGGTGATGATAATAAACCTGGAAAAGAAATAGTCCAAAAAGTTTTAAAATTTATAGCAATTCTTTCAGATGCTGCTGAGAAATCAGAATTGGAAAAAAATTATTTGGATTTAGCAACAAAATACGTATTTCTTGCTAAATTTATTCAAGAACTTACTGAAGAGGAAATTCCATCTTTTCCTGTTTAAAGATATTCAATTTTTTTCTTTTTCTCTAAAACTAATTTTATTTTTTTGATTATACCTAAATAATCTAAGCCATATTTGCGAAGTAGTTCTTCATCTTTACCTGATTCACCAAAAGTATTTTCCATACCTATACTTTCGACGGCGATTGGTTTTTGTAATTGATTGCCAGCTGCTTTGGCAATGGTTTGAATAACCAGACTATTTAAGCCAGAATTAATTTCATGTTCACTGGCGACAATAGCTGCTCCAGTTTTAGCAATACTCTTAATAATGCTTTCCTCATCAAGAGGTTTGAGGGTGTGCAAATTAATGACTTCTACATGTAAACCCATTTTTTCTAATTCGTTAGCAGCCTTAAGAGCTTCTTGAACCATTAAGCCACAGGCAAAAATACTTAAATCTTTACCTTCTTTTAAAATTTGAGCTTTACCAATTTTTGTTTCTGGTAGATGAACGAAGCTACTAATTGCTGCCAATTTTTTTCTACCAAGTCGCAAATAGCATGGTCCATTATGAACAGCAATTTGCTTGGTTAAGATTTCAGCTTGTTCGCTGTCAGCAGGAACGATGACAGTCATTTTTGGCAAAGCGCAAGCGATTCCTAAATCTTCTAAAGCTTGATGAGTGGCGCCATCTTCGCCAGTACTGAGTCCTGCGTGAGCCCCAATAACTTTAATATTTAAACCACTGTAAACAGCTAATCTTAGTTGATCTAAATTACGACCTGGATTAAAAACAGCAAAACTAGCAATAAAAGGAATTTTTCCGGCTAGTGCAAGACCAGCTCCCACTCCCATCATATTTTGTTCAGCCACGCCACATTCTATGAAACGATCTGGAAAGTTTTCTTTGAATTTATTTAATTTTATTGATTCACTTAGATCAGCACATAAAACCACTATTTGCTCATTGCTTTGACCAAGCTCAAATATGGCTTTACCAAATCCATCTCTTGTAGCTAATTCTTCGTTATTCACAGCTCTTTTTCCTTGATATTTAATTCATTAATGGCTTGATGGAATTCACTTTCACTTGGAGCTTTTCCATGCCATTTATAATCATTTTCCATGAAGGAGACGCCTTTGCCAGGAATGCTATTTGCCAAAATTATTACTGGTTGTTTAGATTCATTTTTTGCTGATTCTAATTTGTCAAAAATATCGGTTAAATCATGAGCATTTAGTTCTAAAACTTTAAAACCAAAACTCATTAATTTAAGTTTTAAATTTCCAAGAGACAATGTTTTTTTGATTGTGCCAGAAATTTGAATATTATTACAATCAATAATACTGATTAAATTGTTTAAATGATGATGAGTAATAAATTGATAAGCTTCCCAAATTTGTCCTTCTTGTTGTTCTCCATCGCTCATCATGCAGAAAACTTTATTACTTTTTTGCTCCATTTTTAATGCAATTGCCATACCAGCAGCTTGTGACAAGCCTTGGCCTAGAGGGCCAGAGCTGTTTTCTATACCAGGCAATTTTTCTTTAGGATCAGAAGCAAAATGCGGATGTCCCTGCAAACGAGAATTAATTTGACGAAAAGTTTTAAGTTCTTCTTTTGGAAAATAACCATCACGAGCCAAAGTTGCGTAAAAAACTGGACTAATGTGACCGTTGCTTAGAAAAAAATAATCTCTTTTATCCCAGTCTGGTCTTTTGCAGTCGTGACGTAAAATTTTGCCAATAAAAAGTGCTGCAAAAATATCTGCCATGCCTAAGGAACTAGCAGGATGGCCACTTTGTGCTTCATAAATCATGGTTAGAAGATCGCGGCGAATTTGCCAAGCAGCTTTACTGATGGATTGATAGTTGGCAGGCATAAAAATTTATTTACAAACTTCAGTTTTTAAGTCAAAATGTCTTCAATTTTTTTTATCAACACTTCATCATAATTGACTTTGTAAGGTAGCACAATTCTTTCGGCTTTAGTGTCATTTGGAATGACGATGACAATTTTTTCATTACCTAGATTGGACTTTAAAAGAACTCCAAGTTTTTTGAGAGTTTCTGCTGAAGTTTTACGTGGCACAAAGATTTCTTGAAAATCCTGACCACGAGAAAATTCTACTTCTTCGTCTTTTGGAATAATAATTTTTTCAGCAATAATTTTAAATTCTTCTTCTTCGTGTTGAACTTTGCCGCGTACCAGAACTACCTGATCTTGTTCCAATTGAAAACCAAGCTCTTGATAAGTACGAGGGAAAATAATTAATTCAGCTTTGCCAGATTGATCTTCCAGTGTGGCAAAAGCCATTTTTTGGCCCTTTTTAGTCATGATTTCTTTGAAGCGACTAAGCAGTCCACCAAACAAAAAGACTTGATCTTGACTGAATTCTGGATCAAGCTCGCCAATTCTCATGTTAGATCTTTTATTGACCAAATTAAGCGCATCAGCCAGTGGATGATCAGTTAGATATAAGCCAAGTAATTCTTTTTCAAAAGATAGAAGCTCAGCTTCAGGATATTCTTTTAGTTTTGGAAAGCTATCTTTAATTTCAGTACTTTTTTCACCAACATCGGCAAATAAATGATCTTGGCCGTCTACTTCTGATTGAAATTGACTGGCAGTTTGACGGATACTTTCTAAATTTTCGAGCATTGATGCTCTGGTTGCAAAACGATCCATAGCACCGACTTTAATCAAACATTCTAAGGTGGTTTTGTTAACTTTGCGGCCATCTGTAGATTGAATAAAATGAGTAAAAGAAGTGAATTTCTTTTCTTTTTGACGAGTTTCTAAAATATTTTCGATGGAAGCTTTGCCGACATGCTTAATAGCGGTTAGGCCAAAGCGAATAGCCATATTTTCTTTAGAAGTATTGTCATCTTCAATGGTAAAGTCTTGACCAGAAAGATTGATGTCTGGAGCGAGAATTTTGATACCCATTTTACGACAGTTTTCAATGGCGACGGAAATTTTTTCATCACGATTCATGCCATGAGAATTTGACTCCACACTCATCAAAGCAGTCATGTATTCGACTGGAAAATTAGATTTAAGCCAAGCGGTTTGATAAGCAATCATGGCGTAAGAAGCCGCATGAGCTTTGTTAAAACCATAGTTTGCAAAAGCTTCAATGAAACCCCAAATCTTTTCAACAGTGGCTTTTTCATAACCATTTTTGACTGATTCTTCGATAAAGCGACTCTTATTTTTATCAAGGATTTTTTTCTTTTTCTTACCAATGGCACGACGCAACATATCTGCTTCACCCATAGTGTAACCAGCCATAAAATGGACAATTTCCAAGATCTGCTCTTGGTAAACCATGATGCCATAAGTTTCTTTCAAAAATGGTTTGAGTGAGTCGTGAGGATATTCAATTGAGTCAGGATTGTGTTTGCCTTCGATGAAACGCGGAATAAGATCCATTGGACCAGGACGATACAGAGCCACCATAGCAGTAATATCTGAGAAAGCAGAAGGTTTGAGTGACTTAGCTACGCGACGCATGCCAGCCGATTCGAGCTGGAAGACACCAGTGGTTTCACCAGAAGCTAAAAGTTCAAAAGTTTTTTTATCATCAATTGGAATTTTGTCGATTTCAATATCTTGGTGTTTATATTTTTTAATTAATTTCAAACTTTCCTGAATGATAGACAGATTGCGTAAACCTAAAAAATCAAACTTCAACAAACCAACGGCATTATCATCAATGTTACAGTCCATCGAATACATATCTAATTGAGTGAGTGTTTTGCCGGAGCGAGAATCTTTTTGAATTGGAGTGTAATTATCTAGAGACTTATCAGCGATGATAATGGCACAGGCGTGCATACCAGAATGACGAATCGTACCTTCCACTTTGGAAGCTAAATCCATCAGACGTTTAAATTTATCTTGTTTATAAAGACTAGCTAATTCAGGAATAGTTTCGATAGCCGATTTAATGGAAACTTTTTTGCCTGGTTCATTTGGAATCAATTTGGCCACGCGATCAGGATCTTCATAGGCCATGCCAAGCACACGACCGATATCGCGAATGGCAACTCTAGATTCCATTCTTCCAAAAGTAATCACCGCAGCCACATGGTCGTCACCATATTTTTTGGCCACATAATTAATAACTTCATCACGCTTAATATCAGCAAAATCCATATCAATATCAGGAGGTGTTGGACGTTCTGGATTTAAAAATCTTTCAAAAGGCAAGCCGTGCTCCAGTGGATCAAGAGTTGTAATATTGAGTGAATAAGAAACAATGGAACCAGCCGCACTACCTCTACCTGGACCTACGGCAATACCTTGATTTTTGGCCCAGTTCACAAAATCTTGAGTGATTAAAAAGTAAGCTGGATAGCCTTTACCATTAATAATGCCAATTTCATATTCAAGACGTTTTTCAACTTCTGGAGTGATCTCACCATATTTTTTCTTTGCGCCTTCGAAACTTAATTTATGTAAATAAGACTCGTAAGTCTCGCCTTTTGGCAGTTCGTAACTTGGAAAAATTAATTTACCGGTTGGAATTTCAAGTTCGCAGCTATTGGCAATTTTGACAGTGTTTTCAATTGCTTCAGGTACATCTGTAAAAAGTTCAGTCATTTCCTCAGTGGATTTGAGATAAAAATCTGGCTTATCAATCATCTTCATTCTCTTTTCATCAGAAATAAGACGGCGAGTTTGTACGCATAAAAGAGCATCTTGAGCTTCAGCATCTGCTGCTTCTAAGTAATGAGCGTCATTGGTAGCAACGAGCGGTAAATCTAGTTGACGAGCAATTTGGATTAATTTTTCGCGTAAGATTTTTTCTTCAGGAATATGTGGGTGATTTTGAATTTCAACGTAAAAACGATCTTTAAAAATTTTCTTGTATTTTTTAAATATTTCTAAAGCTTTTTCATCTTTATTATCCATTAACAGACGATTAGCTTGGCTGCTCATACAGCCACTAAGTAGAATTACTCCTTCGTTATATTTTTCTAAGATTTCATCATCGACACGAGGCTTGTAAGAAAAACCTTCAAAATTAGCAATGGTGACCATTTTCATCAAATTCTTATAACCAACATAATTTTGAGCCAAAAGAGTCAAATGAAATTGATCAGCGCCCATACGAATTTGTTTATCGAAACGAGAATTTTTGGCTACATAAAGCTCAGTGCCAATAATAGCTTTAACACCTTCTTTTTTGCATTCATTATAAAAAGCGATGTTGCCGTGCATATTGCCATGATCGGTAATAGCGATGGCTGTCTGACCCAGACTTTTAACTTTTTTAATTAAATCAGGAAGTTTACTAAGGCCATCCAACATCGAATATTCGGTGTGGACATGTAGATGAACGAAATCTTGCTTAGACATAAAATTCAACAGGGTTAGGCTTAACTAACCTCTGGAAAAGTCTAACATTAATGAAGAGATTTGTAAAATTAGTTTTTAGAACTAATGATTCGATAGCATGTATTTTTTATTACCATCTGTAGCCATAATGCTTGGGCGACTCATATTTTTGGAACAGCAAAATCTTATAGCATCATTTAGTTTCATTAGTGTCGAAGATGTCAAGTATTTTTTAACAAGATCAGTTACATCAAAAGGTAATGTTTTGGAATTTAATATCTCCGCGATTTCAGCTATAAATCCATCTTCCGGAGCTGCTTTAATTTCTGGTTTTCCCATAATAATCTTTTCTTAGGCAGTTATAATAAGTTACGAAATTGTAACTCCCACATCAAGTAATGTCAAACTTCTAGTCGAGTAAAGAAATCAACTTTTCTCTAACCAAGTTGATATCAACTTTTTTGCCAAGTTCTCTCATCACCTGGCCAATTAGAAATCCAGCGACAGCAGTTTTGCCGAGTTTATATTTTTCGACCGCATCTTGATTGGCTGCTAAAACTTTATTAATGACGCTTTTTAGTTCACCATCATCAATTGTTTCGCTTGTAGAAGAAGCTTTGAATTTTTCAATAATAGCAGAAGCTTTTTCGTCAAAAGAAAATTCAAATTTTTTATTAAGTAAGCTGTTTACTAGTTTTTGAGAATCTAAACTTTCTTTTTTAGCAGTAGAAAGAATTTCTTCAAAGAAAACCGACTTTTTATTATTAGCAGTGAGTTCGCGGGTGCTTTTTTCATTGAGATTGAATTCTTTGATGAAACGAGCAGCTTTGGCTTCTGGTAATTCTCCAATTTCGCCACGAATTGCCTCAATTTGCTCAGCAGTAAATTCGATTGGTGGCAGATCTGGATCTGGGAAGTATCTGTAGTCAGCTGCGTCTTCTTTAGTGCGTTGAGGAAATGTTTTACCAGTGGTGGAATTGTAACCACGAGTTTCTTGAATTGGCGTGCCACCGTTTTGCAAAACTTCTGTTTGACGTTCAATTTCGAAATGGATAGCAGCCTCTAAAAATTTAAAAGAGTTAATATTTTTGCACTCTACTTTGTAATCAGGAAGACCAGTGCGACCTTCTTTGCGAAGAGAAATATTGGCTTCTAGGCGCATACCGCCTTTTTCCATGTCACAATCAGCAATGTCTAAATAACGCATGATTTGACGCAACTTTTGGCCATATTCTTTGGCCTGGGTGGCTGATTTAATATCTGCTTCAGTGACGACTTCGACTAAAGGAACACTGCTACGATTGAAATCAATTAGGGTGACTTTTTCTACTTTTCCGTCGCCATCTAAATCAATTTCTTGATGAGAAAGTTTGGCGGTGTCTTCTTCTAGATGGATACGGTGAATGCCTACCCTACCCTCACTGGTATCAATATAACCATCATGACAAAAAGGAATGTCGTATTGGCTAATCTGATAACCCTTGGCCAGATCTGGATAAAAGTAGTTTTTGCGATCAAATTTGGAAAAAAGATTAATTTTACAATTAAGAGCTAAGCCGAGCTTAATGGTTAATTCAATAGCTTTGCGATTGGCGACAGGCAATCCTCCTGGCATACCTAGACAAACTGGACAGGTGTGAATATTTGGTTGAATAGCACCAAAAGGATCGTTTTTGCAGGAACAAAACATTTTGGAAGCTGTTTTAACTTCAGCGTGAACTTCTAGTCCACAAACGAGTTTGTATGGCATTATTTATTTCTCCATGAATTCCACTTAGTGTTTTTTTCAAAAGCATCAGCGACTTTGATGATTGAATCTTCTCTCCACATTGGGGCAATAAAATTAGCACCGAGATAGAGATTAGTTTTTTCATCATGATAAAAAGGCACATTGATGCCAGGAAGTCCTGAGACTGAACTAGCTTCGACTAACATATCTTCCAATTCACCAAACATCGATGATTCGAAAGAAGCGCCAATTTTTTTGGCAAAAGAAGGTGAAGTTGGAGCAACTAAAATGTCATATTTTTTAAATAGTTCTTTATAGTTTTCTAGATAAAGAGTACGAACTTTTTGAGCTAAATTGTAATATTGATCAGCATGACCCTTAGTCAAAGTATAAGTGCCAAGCATGATACGACGTTTACTTTCATCACCGAAGTGACTGCGATCTTCGCCATAGCGAATACCATCATATCTAGCGAGATTACTGCTAACTTCAGCTCTCTGCACCACAGTGTAAACACCAATGGCATGATGAGGATCCATGGCTTTAACGATTTCAACTTCTGCGCCTAATTCTTTGAGAATATTTAACTCTTGGAGTAATTTATCGTTGGTTTCACCAATTTCTTTGACATCTTGATAGATGACACCAATCTTTAAACCCTTAATACTCTGACCTAGAAAACTAGTAAAATCAGGAGCTTTTTCTTTGTTGCAGGTAGCGTCTCTTTCGTCAGGACCAGCAAAAGAGTTAAGCAAAATACAAGCATCTTCGACAGTTTTGGTCAAAGGACCAGGACTATCAGTAGAAGAAGCCATGGAAACTACGCCAAAACGACTAACTCTGCCGTAACTTGGTTTGAGTCCAACAGTTCCACACCAGGCAGCCGGCTGTCTAATAGAGCCAGCAGTTTCACTACCAATGGCAGCGATGCTCATATCAGCAGCAATGGCAGCTGCACTACCACCAGAAGATCCACCTGGCAGATGTTCTATATTACGAGGATTAAGAGTACGGCCAAAATCACTAGTTTCAGTGGAAGAACCATGAGCCCAAGCGTCCATATTGGTTTTGCCATAAACGATGCCGCCATTTTCTTTCAATCTTTTAGTGACAGTTGATTCATATTGTGGCATAAAGCCATCGAGAACATTGGATGAAGCGGTAGTTGGTAGTCCTATGGTACAAAAGTTGTCTTTGACGGCAATCGGTAGGCCACGAAGTGGTTTTTTGGAAGCTTCTTTAGCTTTTTTGAGAGCATCTGCATCGACACTTAAATAAATGTTTAGATCTTCATTTTTAGCTTGATAAACCTTGTCGATGTCTTGGTAAATTTCTTCAATTTTGACTTCTTTTTTATCTAGCGCGTCGATACTCTCTTTTAGAGTAAGTTCATTTAATTTCATGTTTAATTATCCTTGTTTTGTAAAACGTAAGGGACGACAAAAAAACCTTTATAAGTAGATTTAGCATTAGCGAGAGCTTCTTCTTGAGTGAAACTCTGTTCTTCTTTAACGATGTCTTCACGAAGAATATTTTTGAAACCAGTCACCTGGTGAGTAATCGCTGTTTTACCAGCGTCAGCTTTTCTGAGACGATCGACGACAACTAAAGTTTCTGTAAAAGCTTCAGCTAATTCTTGGCTTTCTTCTTCACTAACTGGGATATTGGCCAATGCGGCAATGTGTTTGACTTGTGTATTGTTGACTGACATATTTTGTAATAGATCTAGCTGCTTAGTTTAACACATTTTATGTGCTTACTTTCGACTCATTTCTCTTAAAATTGCTATTCTTTCTTCTACTGGTGGATGTGTGTTAAAAAGCTTAGCAAAAGTGTGGATGGCTCCTTTAGTATTTTTAAGTGGGTCGCTAATGTAAAGATGAGCAGTGGCTTTATTAGCTGCTTCAAGAGGTTCGGTATCCATAGAAATTTTGCTCAAAGCTTTGATCAAACCCTCTGGATTTTTGGTCATTTCTACTCCACTAGCATCGGCTAAAAATTCTCTGCGGCGAGAAATAGCTAGCTGAATAAGTTGAGCAACAAATGGTGAAAGGATAGCGAGAGCAATTGCCAAAATAGCGATAACTGCTCCCATTTGATTATCGCCATCGTTATCACTTTTTTTTCTGCCACCACCCCAAAAAGACATTCTAATCATCCAATCTGCGAGCAAAGCGATAAAACCAACTAAAATTGAAACAATCGACATAAGTAAGATGTCGTAATTTCTAACATGACTTAGTTCATGAGCGACAACTGCTTCAATTTCACTGCGATTAAGACGACTAAGCAAACCAGTAGTAGCGCAGACCACAGCATGTTCTGGATCTCGGCCGGTGGCAAAAGCATTCATGGCTGAATCTTCGATGACGTAAAGTTTAGGGACTGGCATTTTTTGGCCCAAGCAAATGTTTTCAGTGACGGTGTAGAAATCAAAGAATTCGCTTCTTTTGGCTTCTTTAGCGCCAGAAATACCTAGGATAATTTTGTCAGAGTAATAATAGCTAAAAAATGAAGTGATTCCAGATAGAATCAAAGCCCAGCCGACCAAACTTAGCGAATAGCCAAAACCTTTGGCCATGACATAAGTTGCTCCAACAATGAAAGCAATAAATAAAGTTATGATCAAAAAAGATCGTTGCTTATTTTTTGCAACTAACTGGTAATGAGTCATAGGCGTTAATGTTAGAGATTAACCTTGGGGCTTTTTTCTTCTTCACTGCTAACTTCCATGTGTGCACCGGTCGATGAAGTTACAATGCCTTTTTCTTCTTTAAAGCCAAACATATTGGCAATCATATTGGAAGGAAAAACCACTAATTTTTCATTGAAATCTTGAGACAGATCGATGACGCTACGACGAGCATAGGTCAATTTATCTGCAGTGTCAGTTAATTCATCCATGAACTTAGTAATAGCTTCATTGGCCTTTAATTCTGGATTACTCTCAACCACCACTTGAATTTGTGGGATTAAATTTTGAATACTGGCAACTGCTTTATCAATATCCTTGGCAGATCCTGAAGAATCGGCTTTGGCGACTGATTGACGAGCTTCAGTTAGCATTTTGTAAATGCCTTGTTCGTGCTTAAGTTGACCTTTGACAGCAACTTCCAAATTTGGAATAAGGCCTGCTTGACGCTTCAATTGATTGCCAATTTCTTGGATGCTGGCAACAATTTGAGTCTTGAGGGTTTGAAGGGAATTATAAACACCAATTACATAGAAGACGACGAGAGCTAAGATAACAATGAATGGAATCATCATATGGTCCTTTGAGTAGATGTTAATTAGAGATTTCATTATAGCATTTACTCACTCAAAGTAACTACTGACAAAGAAATGTTTATTGTTTATAATAGGGTCTTCGAGAAAATGGCCTCGTGGTGTAGTGGTTAACATGTCTCCCTGTCACGGAGAAGATCGTCGGTTCGATCCCGATCGAGGTCGCAAAATAAATAAACGCCAATTCTGGCGTTTTTTTATTCTTGATGGTCTCAAATTTCAATCTATCCTTGTGATTATCTCCCAACTTTTTTGCAATAGTTGAAGTATTTTTTGACCTTTATCTTTTTGTGTTACGTAAATTATTTCGTTAGTTTCTGAGTGTTGAAGTGTTACATGTTTATGCGATCTTTGCTCTGGCCAAGCTTCACTCCCAAAATGCTCCTGAGCACTTTTTTTACCATCTCTATCTTTTTTCTTTGATACTCGCAGAGTCTCTTTCATTTTGCAATTTTAACTCATAAATATTGATTTTGGTTTATAATCTTGTTAATTAGCGACCGTAGTTCAGCGGTAGAATGCGAACTTCCCAAGTTTGAGATAAGGGTTCGACTCCCTTCGGTCGCTCAGATTTATTTTTAGTAACAATATTTTGTAGTAAAATTGGAAACAACTAAACGCCAAAGTAGCTCAGCTGGTAGAGCAACGGTATCGTAAACCGTAGGTCGTGGGTTCGATCCCCACCTTTGGCTCAAAAGTAGTAATATAAATATAGGAAAAGACCTATGTTCAAGTCTCGTAATTATTCTTCTATCTATCAAAGTAAAAACGATAAAAAAGGTTTAGCTTCTTCTCGTTTGGCAAAAAAAGAAAAAAGCAAAATAGAAAAACAAACTTTTTATTATCTTTTTTTTGGCATTGTTATTCTTCTTCTTTTTATCTTTTTGATTATGCCAAATTTGATTAGACTTTTTTTTGCTGTGATTGATAAAGAATCTCCTTTTGTGGAAAAAGACACTGTGCCTCCACAGGTCCCTATTTTATCTAGCAACCCAGTTGAAGCTACTTATTCAGCCAGTCTTAATTTACGTGGTTTTGCTGAGTCAAAAAGTAAAGTAGTTTTTTTAGTTGATTCGGTTAACACAGCTGAGATTCAGGTGGCTGACGATGGACAGTTCGAACATGAACTAGCTCTTGCTGAAGGCAAAAATGAAATAGCCATTTATGGTATTGATGAAGCTGGTAATGAATCTTTAAAAACTAAAACCTATTTAGTTGAGCGAGATTCACAAGCTCCAAATCTGGATATTGAAGAACCAAAAGATGGTAGCGTCATTGAATTAAAGAAAAATCGCACAGTTACTATTAAAGGTAAAACTGAAGCCGAGGCTAAAGTTATGATTAATGACCGCTTAGTTTTAGCTGATAAAGATGGTAATTTTTCTAGTAACTATTATTTAGCTGAAGGTAAAAACGAACTTAATTTCATAGTAACTGATAAAGCTACCAATAAAACGGAGCGTAAAATTGAGGTTGAATTCAAACTCTAATCTTCTGACAGACAAAATCCAAGAAAAATTAAGACCACAAAACTTTGGGTAAGATTGTTGTTAAACATTGCGTTAGTTATCAAACTAATTAGTAACACTGCATTCTGCTTTTTACCAAGTTTTAAAGTTTCCCAAATCAAAATAATCAATGTTATGCTGCCAATAATTCCGAGATTACTGATGATGAAAACGAAGAGATTGTCAGCAAAATGAGAATGAGTCGGAATGTTTAGAGTAGTTTGTCTATTTTGACTTGGGATAAATAGACCTTTCCCAAAGAGCCACTCCACACCTTTTATCTCTTTTAGAATTTCTTGATCATTGCTAATTATAGCTACGGTAGAACTGGTGCGAAGTAAGTCAACTCCATCTCCTCCACTTTGCTTTGGCAAAAATGGCAAGCTAATAAAGAAACAAATGAGAATAGATAGAATCGCTTTTTTGGCAGAATTTCTATCAGAAAAAAATAAAAATAAACTACTGAGCAAAAAGGCCAAATACGAAGACCTGGAATAAGTTAGAAGTAAGCCTGTTGCGAAGAGTGCAATTAAGGCCCAATTTCTTTTCTTTTGCCACAGGTAATAATTCAAATTAAAAACAAAAATAAGACCAGTAAAAGCAGGATCCATGATAGTGCTGACCAATCTATAGAAATGATCGTCATAACCTTCATAAATTAAAAAACGCAAGTCTGGCAAGAATAAATATTGTAAAAATCCAACTAAAAGAATGTTAAAAGAGACTAGTCTCCACAACCAACTTTTGTTTTTTAGCTTCTTTTGAACTAGAAAAACAAAGACCACATAGCTGATTAAACGAGCTAAATATAAAATTGCTTTAAAATCAAAGCGTCCTTCCACAAAAGTTATCATCCAAGATAGAAAAACCATTATTAAAAAAACTAAAAGTATTTTTTTTTGAAAAATTTTTATTTTTTTTAAATATTCTATAATTTTTTTTCTTTGCACGATTGCAGTAAAAAGTTCTTTAAGTAGAAAACCAATGATGAGCAAATCATGCAAATAAAAAGCAATGCTATTTGTGAGCTGAATTCTTTGTAGCTGTCCAAGTGAAAGTAAAAAAACTAAAGCAATCAAGAAAAATTTCATATTATTCTAAACTTTTTTTAGCTCCTAAAAGAGCAATTGGCAGAGCAATGCTTCTGGCAAGTAAAATTCCAGAAACCGCTCCAATCAGGCCATAGCTTTTGCCAAATAAAACAATTCCAGCAACCATTAAAACTAAAGAAGTAATCATGTGTAGATTCAAATAAAGATATTTTTTCTTGGCTATGATTAAGGCATAGCTGACATTGGCCACAGTGTGTACGAGTCCGGCAAAAGTTAAAATTCTAAGAATATCTACTGCTTCAAGCCATTGTTCTCCAAGCAATATGCTGACTAAAAGCTTTGGAAAAAATATTAAAGGTAAGGAAACTAGAGAAACTATAATTAAAGTAGAAATCATAGATTTATAAAAAGCTCTTCTGAGACGTGCTTTTTCATGATCTTCTGTCATCTTGGTAAAGATAGGGATCACTCCATGATAGGCTGATTTTGATAGTTCATAATTAGCCTTATGACTTAAGGCATAAGCATTGTGATAGATACCCAATTTATAAGTGCCGACAATTTTGCCAAGTAAAAAATCATCAATATTGTCATTCAAATAACTCAAGAGACTACTTAAACTAAGCCATTTAGCATTTTTAAAAATAGCTTCTCCTCTACTTTTTATATAATGAAAAACTGGTTTTTCTTTTAACATTAGGAAGGATAAGATTACTTCAAAAAGAGCCCCAACGATGACTCCAAGACACAAGGCCCAGACTGAATGAATTGTGAAGGCTAAAACAATTTGCGCAATTGTTTCTACAGTTAAACGCAGCGAAGCGTAAAGGCTGTCTTTAGAAAATTGAAAACTTTTTTGCCAACTAACAATAGCAGGATTAATAAAGCCTTTAATGATTGGCACAAGCGCAACAACAGCAATCATTGGAAATAAACTTGGTTCATTGTAATAATTAGCCATCAAATAGCCTATCAAAATCATCAGTGAACCAATTAGGAAACCTCTAATGATGGAAATTACAAAAGCTGTGTCTAGAAAATATTTAATTGGTTGTTTAGATTGCAGCATGGTGATATTAACACCAGTTTGAGTGATACTTTCTGTAGTGCCAAGCGCAATCATTACTAGAGAAAAAAGTCCAAATTGCTCTGGACCAAGTAATCTGGCCAAGATAAAAATCTTTAAAAAACTCAAACCTGTTGTAAAAAGTTTTTCCAAAGTTTGCCAGCTAAAGCCAGCGATAGCGTGTTTTTGATAGCTCACATTTTATATTGTAGGTTAAAGACGCTGCTGCTTGCAAGCTGCCTTCAAAAAGTAGTAACATGTCCTCTGTTATGAGTAATCCTATGGAGAAGATTGGCGCTACTTTCCTCGATCTAATAGAAACAATGGCAATTTCTTTTTCTATTTTTTTAGTGGTTTATTTGTTTTTTCTGCAACCTCACCAAGTTAATGGTCAATCGATGGTACCAAATTTTCAAAGTGGCGAACATGTTTTAACTGATAAAGTGACTTTTAAGATGAGAGATCCTCAAAGAGGCGAAGTAGTTGTTTTTCACGCTCCGCCAGCTGCCAACTGTCCAGAAGGAACTGGTTGTGATTTTATTAAAAGAGTGCTTGGCGTTCCTGGAGATACAGTTGAAGTTAAAGAAAACGCTGTTTGGGTAAACGGTGGAAAATTGCCAGAGCCATACATTCCAAGCGATTACGCAATTATGCCTGGTAATGCTACTAAAGGTAAGGGTGTTTACTTGGGTCCAAATGAGTATTTTGTTTCTGGTGACAACAGACCTTACTCTAGTGATTCTAGAGCTTGGGGAGCAATTACCAAGGATGAAATTGTCGGCAGAGTCTTTTTTAGATACTGGCCGCCTGCCGCCATCAGTCCAATTGGTAAGTCTAGTTATCCCAGTCCATTTTAAATTCACTAAGTAATAATTTATTTGCTTTTTTCACGCTAAATTTATCTATTTTAGTGCGACGCAAAACAGTTACTGTTGCTCCACAGCCTAATTTTTTACCCAGATCATGAATAAGAGATCGAATGTAGGTTCCACTTGAGCAATTTACTAATAATTCAAAATTAATTTTTTGCTTTGAGACGTCTTTTTGAAATTTTTTAAGAGTTAATTTTTTAATTTCAATTAAGCGGCTTGGTAAATTGACAAGCTCTCCTCTTCTGGCTTTTTGATAGAGTTTTTGACCTTTAATTTTGACAGCGGAAAAGATAGGAACTGTTTGTTCGATTTGACCTTTAAATTCTGGCAAAATTTTTTGCAAGTCTTTTTTATTTATTTCTTTGAGTTTTTCCCAAGGGATTTCTTTAACAATGCGGCCAGTTTGATCATAACTATCGGTTTCGATGCCTAGCACAGCTTCCACCAGATACTCTTTATCTTTTTTTAAATAAAGAGTCTGTTTTCTGGTATATTCTCGACTCACAAGAATGATTAATAAGCCTGAAGCGAGCGGATCGAGAGTGCCGCAATGACCAACTCTTTTAATTCCGCTTTTTTTCCTGAAATAATTGACAATATCGTGACTACTTGGACCACTTGGCTTATCTACTAGATAAATACCTGGTTTTATATTTAACACAAGGTCATTATAAACCTTGTTTTTAAGGAGCACTCTCGTGTTAGAATGGTGGAGATTATGAATCTAGAACAACTTTTTAGACAACATTTTCCTTCATTTAATTTCTTGTTTGATTTTTCTCTTGATCAAAAGAGTTATTTCAAAATAGGCGGTAATGCCGAAGTTTTTTATTCTGCAAAAAATCGTCAAGAAGCAATTGATTTATTACTTTTTTGCAAAAAAGAAAATATTAGATTTAGTATTTTAGGCGGCTCTAGCAATGTCATCATCGCTGACGAAGGCGTAAAAGGTTTGGTGCTTAGCTTGGATTTTGCTGAATTAAAAATTGTTTCAGAGGCAGAAGATAAATTACTTATTCAAGCTGATGCAGGAATAAAAACCTCTGCTCTCGTTGGCAAAGTTGCCGCTCTTGGAGGTGGAGGCCTAGAGGGTTTCATTGGTGTTCCAGGAGTTCTTGGTGGAGCTATCTACAATAATGCTCATTATCTTAAAGATTTAATTGGTGACAGTATCGAGCAAGTAGAAACTTTTGATCTGGAAAAAGAAGAAATTGTTCTATTAACACGTGAAAAATGTGAATTTGCTTATGAGCAATCAGTTTTTCAAAAGAATAAAAACCTTCTTATATTTTCTGCGTTTTTTGCGTTAAAGAAATCATCTCCAGATGAGGTCAAGCAAAAAGTTGCAGCTTCAATTGAGAAACGCTCTCTCACACAACCACTGGATTTGCCAAGTTGTGGCTGTGTTTTTCAAAATCCTCCCAATGATGAGCATCTAAAAAAAATCTTTCCACAATTTGCGGAAGTACAGTTTGTTCCAGCAGGTTTTTTAATCGAACAGGCAGGTTTGAAAGGAACTAAAGAAGGAGATATTCAAGTCAGTGAAAAGCATGCTGCTTTTTTTGTGAATCTTGGTCATGGCAAAGCAAAAGATGTAGTAACTTTAATCGAAAAAGTTAAATCTATAGTTTTAGAAAAATTTAATGTTATTCTAAAAGAAGAAGTTTTTTATTTAAGGTAAATAGAAAGAAAATAGCTTATGGACAAGGCAAGTTTTGTAGTTACTGGAGGTACTCCACTTTATGGCTCAGTTAGAGTTGGTGGAGCCAAAAATGCTTCTTATAAACTCATGATTGCGGCGCTTCTCGGAAGCAAAGAAAGTCGCTTGCTTAATTTACCAGATATTTCCGATGTTGATTTAGTTGCTCAAATTATCAATGAACTAGGCGCTAAAGCTTATCGTGTGGGCGAACGTACCTTTTTTATTGACACTCGCAACTTTCGTTTTCATGCTGTCCAAGCTAAGCATGGCGAGCAATCTCGTGCCTCTACTCTGTTTATTCCAGTTCTTTTGGCCAAATTTGGTCATGCCGAAGTACCACTTCCTGGTGGAGATAAAATTGGCAAACGCCCTCTGGAGCGTCACATGATGGGACTAGAAATGATGGGAGCCAAGTTTGTTCAGGAAGACGGAATGCTTAAGGCCACCTGCAAAGAGCTTAGAGGTTGTACTTATCGTTTTGAAAAAAATACTCACACTGGAACAGAAACTTTGATTATGGCGGCGGTTTTGGCCAAAGGTAAAACTATTTTGGAAAATGCTGCCGAAGAACCAGAAATCGATGACCTAATTTCTTTCCTTAATCAAATGGGGGCCAAAATCCGCCGCCGCTCTTTCCGTAAAATTGAAATTGAGGGTGTTGAAAAACTTGATGGAGCAATTCATAAAATTATGCCAGATCGTAACGAAGCAGTTAGCTATGCTTGTGCCGCAATTGCCACTAAGGGCGATATCGTTGTAGAAAATGCCAGGCAGAAGGATCTTAAGGCTTTTCTAGACAAATTAGATGAAATTGGTGCTGGTTATGAAATCGGTGATTATGGAATTCGTTTTTATTATAAAGGCCCGATGAGTGCTACTGATCTAGAAACAGAAATTCATCCTGGTTTTATGACTGATTGGCAGCCTCTTTTTGCAACTCTGCTTTGCCAGTGCAATGGTGAAAGTATTATTCACGAGACGGTAATGCAAAATCGTTTCCAATATGTTGAAGATTTAAGAACAATGGGCGCTAAGATTGAATACTTCAATCCAACTGTCAAAAATCCTGATGCTTTCTATAATTTTAATTGGCAGGATCATCGTGAGAGTGACCGTCATGCTATTAAGATATTTGGACCAACCAATTTTACGGGTGGCGAATTTACCATTCATGATTTACGAGCTGGAGCCACAATTCTTCTGGCAGCAATTGGCGCTAAGGGTAAAACAATTTTACATAATATCGAACAAGTAGAGCGTGGTTACCAGAAAATAGATGAGAAATTGATTCTCATGGGTGCTAAGATAGAAAGAGTTATATAGAAAGAATTCTATGGGATCATTAGCACTTTTTCTCGGTATTTTAATTTTCTCTTTTACTCTGACAAGTAGCGCTGTGGTGCCATTTATTAATTTGCTTTATAAATTACGTTTTCGTCGTGCCAACCAAGAAACTCTGGATGCTTTTGGCAAAAGAACTCCTATTTTTGACAAATTTCATGCTGATAAAGCTGGTGTGCCAGTTGGCGGCGGTTTATTAGTTGTTATTATGGTGTCTTTGTTCTTTGCTTTAATGATTCCAGCTCTTAGCTATTTTGGAATTGAGATCACTAGCATCCATCGCAATAGTCAGGCAGAAATTAATGTTTTGTTTTTTACTTTTCTATCTTTTGCTATCTTGGGACTTTATGATGATATAAAGAAGTTTTTTCGTTTTGACGATAGTAAATTTTTTGGTCTTCGTATGCGTCAAAAATTGATTTTGCAGGTCATTTTGGCAGTGGTTATTGCTTGCATGATTTATTTTCAATTAGGAATTTCTATCTTGCACATTCCTTTTGTAGGTACGATTAATTTGGGATATTTATATATTCCTTTTGCAGCTTTTGTGATCGTGGCTTTTGCTAATGCAGTTAATATTACTGACGGTCTTGATGGTTTAGCTGCGGGACTTTTGATGTTTTCTTTATTTGGTTTATGGGTTTTATCTTCCACAATTTTGGATATTCCTCTCTCAGTTTTTATAGCTCTTTGGATAGGATCTTTAATTTCTTTTCTTTACTTTAATGTTTTTCCAGCCAGAATTTTTATGGGTGATGTTGGCTCAATGGCTTTTGGAGCAACTTTGGCAGTGATTGGATTATTGCTTGGCAAGGTTTTAGCGCTTTTAATCATTGGTTTTATTTTTGTGATTGAGATATCTAGTTCTTTTATTCAATTGCTTTCCAAAAAATATTTAAAAAAGAAACTTATGCCTGCCGCTCCTCTTCATTTAACTTTCCAAGAAAGAGGCTGGGCTGAGCCAAAAATTGTTCAAAGAGCTTGGCTAATTCAAATCATGCTGACGATTTTTGGAGTATGGTTGGCAGTTATTTAATTGTGCTCTTAACTTGAATATGTCATCGCCTTCTAAATTTTTTCTTGGCTTAATTTTCTCTCTTTCCTTAATTGGTCTTTTTTTTGTTTTCGAAGCTTCTACGGTTGAAAGTTTTAAATTATTTGGTCATCAATATTATTTTTTTAGACAACAAGGGATTTGGCTTTTTTTATCTTTTATAGTTCTATTTTTGACAAGCAAAATCAAAGTTAAATTTTTTGAAAAATATGCTTTACCATTTTATATTTTGGCGATTTTGTTGTTAATTCTAACCTTAATTCCAGGTATAGGTCTTAAATTAAATGGTGCTCGTCGCTGGATTATTTTACCTTTTGGAACTCTTCAAACGGTAGAAGTTTTTAAATTTGTTTTGATTAATTTTTATGCTTATCTTTTAGCAAAGAAATTAGATCTAAGTAGTTTTTTATTTTTTTTATTTTGGCCAGTACTTTTAGTTTTGCTTCAGCCTGATTTTGGTTCATTGATGGTTTTGGTAGCGAGTAGCATTATCATGTATTTTTTAGCGGGAGGCAAAATAAAATTTTTATCAATTTTATTTGGTGGAGGCTTTTTACTTGCACTCTTGGTTGTTTTATTTAGTCCATATAGAAGAGAGCGCTTAACAACTTTTCTAAATCCAGAAGAAAATATTCAAGGAGACTCTTATCATGTGCGCCAAATTACTTTGGCTCTAGGCGGTGGTTCTTGGTTTGGTAGAGGTATCGGTAATTCTCAGCAAAAATATTCCTATGTGCCGGAAGCAAGTAGCGATTCAATCTTTGCTATTGTGGCCGAAGAAGTCGGTTTTGTTGGTTCTTTTGTAATTATTTGCTTGTTTATTTTTTATTTTATTTTTGCCAATTTAATGGTCAAAGATAAAGTGTTAACTAAATATGAACATTTGCTTTATTACGGAATTTTGGCATGGATAGCTATTCAATTATCATTTAATTTATCAGCTGTGGTGGTACTGTTACCATTAAGTGGCATGCCTTTGCCATTCTTTTCTCAAGGTGGTTCTTCACTTTTAATGTCATTTTTTGCAAGTGGTGTTTTACTCTCGATTGCTTCACATGCTAAGATTAAAAAGTAAATTTATTTTGTCTTAAATATGAGAATTTTATTAAGCGGTGCCCATTTAACTCCTGCTCTCGCAATGATTGATTTCATTCAAGCTAGTCATCCAGAGCATGAACTTTTATTTGTTGGTCGTTTATATAGTCAGGAAAAACTTGGTCAAAAAGCTGTTGAAAAAGAAGAGGTAGAAAAAAGAAAAATAAAATTTATTCCTTTTGCGGCTTTTAAATTTGTTAATTATTCTTTTTTAGCTAAGATTGGTACTTTTTTGGCTTTTCCAAAAACAGTTGCTTTGGCTAGAAAAATTCTAATTAATGAAAAAATAGATCTTTTTCTTTCCTTTGGTTCTTATTTGGCAGTACCATTCGCTATTGCCGCTAAGAGTTTGAGAATTCCTGTGGTTACTCATGAACAGACAGTGGTAATGGGTAAAGCTAACCAATTTATTTCTACAATTGCTTCCAAAGTTGCCATTTCTTATCAGGAAACTAATCTTTATTTAAAAAGAAAAGATTTTGTTGTCACTGGCAATCCAGTCAGATCTAGGATTTTTGCCAAAGATCTTAAAAGACCAGGATGGCTGCCAGCAGAAGCAAAAAATATTTTACTAGTTATGGGTGGCAATCAAGGATCTTTTATCATCAATGATTTAATTGGAGATAATTTAGAAAAATTACTGCCAAATTATTATATTGTTCATCAATGTGGTAGAGCTAATAAAATTAAAGATTCATTTAAAGAGCTGGAGCAAAAAAAGAAAGCTTTGTCAAAAGAATTAAGAGAAAAATATTTCATTAAAGAATGGATTGACGGTGAAGATTTATTTTGGATTTACCAACACGCTAAATTTGCCATTTCTAGATCTGGAGCCAATGCAGTTTTAGAACTGTCTCTTGCCCCACTTCCAGCAATCTTGGTTCCTTTGCCAAATACTTATCAAAATGAACAATTAGCCAATGCTTTGACGATGCAGAAAATTAATGGAGCTCTAGTTTTGCAGCAAAAATATTTGAGCTCCACAACTTTGTTAGATAGCATCGATCATCTAGAAAAAAACTACAAAGATATGCGCCTT
Organism: uncultured bacterium; assembly: GCA_903959355.1. GTDB lineage: Bacteria > Patescibacteriota > Microgenomatia > UBA1400 > PJMF01 > UBA1364. Next base: position 8,392 of record CAJBWJ010000058.1, on the reverse strand, counting down.
AGTTTGGCCAAGAACCAACTTCGTCAGGATGGTAGCGCCAAACTTTATCAGCTTTTAATCCTGGCTTATAAAGAAAAATAAACTTTGTGAAAATTTTGCGCTTCTTTATTTTTTTTGTAATTTTATTTTTACTATTTAAGTTTGTTTTTATTTTAAGAAAAATTAATTGTTTCATAGAAAATGCTTCTATTGAAAGCGGTGTCTGTGAAAAAATAAGTGCGCGTTTCAAAGGTAAATCTTTATTTTTTACTGATTTTGAAAATGATCAAATTTGGGAAGATTTATTAGCGACCGAACAATACGGTCAGGTTTATCAATATCAAAAAATTAATAAAACTTTATCAGGAAATATCAATCTATCTCTCTTGGCTAAATTGCCAGACTATAGACTAATTGTTGGTCAAGATCGCTATTTACTCAATCAAAATAATAAACTAAAAAATGACCAAGATCGTTTAAATTTGCCGACAATTGAATTTATGGGAGATCCTTCTTTAGTGAGCCGCGGTTATCTTGATGACGCTTATCATCAAAAATTTCTGAGTTTAAGCCAAGCTTTAAAGAAACATCAAATCGAAACAAATAAAATTGTTTGGCAAAATAATCAAGAAATTCATATTTTTCTAAAAGAAATTGAAGTTATTCTTGATGACAGCAAAGACTTTGATTATCAAATGGAGCGCCTCTCTTTAGTTTTAAAACAAGAAGAAATCAAAAACATTTTGGCAACCAAAAAAATTCTCGACATGCGTTTTAATTTACCAGTGCTCAAAGAATAGACATTGTCTCCAAAATTTTGTATAGTCTATGTTAGATTTCTTGTGGAATAAAAGTTATGAGTAAAGAACAAATAATTGCAGCCATTGATTTAGGAAGTGATAAGTGTACAACTCTAATTTCTAGAGTAACTGAACTTGGAAAACTGCAAGTGCTTGGGTTTTCTGTGGTTCCTAGTAGAGGTATGAAACGCAGCATGATTATTGATCTTGAGCAGGTTTTAAATACTGTCACTCAAGGCTTGGATTCTGCAGAGCGTATGGCCGGTTTTAGTGTCAAGAGTGCCGTAGTCTCTATCTCTGGAGTTCACATTAAATATAAAAATTCCAAAGGAGTTGTGGCTGTCGCTTCAGCTGATCAAGAAATCGTGCGCAGTGATGTTGACCGAGTAATTGAGGCAGCTAGAGCTGTTTCAATGCCTACTGATCGAGAAATTATTCATGTTATTCCTAAAGATTTTAAAGTTGATTCTCAAGATGGAGTCAAAGATCCAGTTGGCATGACCGGCGTGCGTTTGGAAGCAGAAGCCCATATCATAACTGGTTTAACTACCGCGATGCGTAATCTAGAAAAATGCATTAGCGATATGGGGGTTAAGGTCGACGCTTTTGTCTTCTCTGCCCTAGCAGCTTCACAAATAGCTTTAACAGAGACAGAAAAAGAATTGGGTGCTGTTCTAGTTGATATTGGTGCGGGCACTACCAGCATTACAGCTTATGTTGAAGGTGCTTTAGAATTTTCCGCTGTTTTGCCAATTGGTGCCAAGCATATTACTCAAGATATCGCTCTAGGTTGTCGTATTCCGATGGATGATGCTGAGAAACTTAAGCTTTATTTAACCGACAATGGTTCAGATGATATGAGACCAAGTCCTGGTGAATCAAAAGCCGACTTTACTAAGAGAAAAAGAAAACTTGATTCCATAGATCCAGAAACTGTTGGCATTGCTCATAATGATTTTTTATCCAAAAAAACTTTGATCAGCGGCATCATGGAGCCTCGAATTAGAGAAATTTTCCGTTTAGTCATGCAAGAATTAGACAAAGCAGATTTGCTTTCTGGCAATAAAGTGCCAGCTGGTCTAATTTTAACTGGCGGTGGAGCGATGACGGCTTCTCTAGTTGAAGTCGCCAAAAAAGTTAGTAATTTGCCAGTTCGTCTGGCTTCTCCTGAGGACATTGAAGGCTTAACCGAAGATATTAAAAAACCAAATTTTGCTGTAGCAGTTGGTTTATTAGATTATGCACTTAAGCAAGGTAATGTAGCGACGGTCAGCGAAGATTTTGATTGGAAGTCACTCTTACCAAAAGATTTGTTTAAAAATATTATCGATAAGATTAAAAAAACTACTAAAACAATTTTGCCTTGATTTTTATGTTGTAGTTTGATATCTTGCTATAAACACCTGCTAAGAAAGCCTTAAAAATATGGGACTCGTTAAACCTTCAAATACAACTTTTGCCAAAATCAAAGTCATTGGTGTTGGTGGTGGCGGTAGCAATGCTGTCAATTCCATGGTCCTATCTAGACAAATTAGTGGTGTGGAATTTATCACTGTTAATACTGATGCTCAAGCACTTTTAACTTCCAAAGCTGAAACTAAAATGCAAATTGGTAGCAATTTTACTCGTGGTCTTGGTGCTGGTGCTGATCCAGAAGTTGGTCGCACTGCTGCTGAAGAGAGTCGCGAGAAGCTTAAGGATCTGCTTTTCGATACTGATATGGTTTTCATTACTGCTGGTATGGGTGGTGGCACTGGTACTGGTGCGGCCCCTATCATCGCTGAAATTGCCAAAGAAGCTGGTGCTTTGACTGTAGCCGTGGTCACCAAACCATTTGCTTTTGAAGGCATTCGTCGCATGCAGACCGCTGACGAAGGCATTGAAGCTCTTGGTGATACTGTCGACACTTTAATTGTGATTCCAAACCAACGTTTACTTGAAGTAGTCGATAAAAAAATGACTTTTATCGATGCTTTCCGTTTGGCTGACAATGTTCTCGGCCAGGGTGTCAAAGGTATTTCCGATTTAATCACTGTTCCAGGCATGATAAATGTTGATTTTGCTGATGTAAAAACTATCATGATTGATTCCGGTTCAGCTTTGATGGGTATTGGTGAGGCTTCTGGAGAAGATCGCGCTGTGACTGCTGCTCGTATGGCTGTTTCTTCCCCACTTTTGGAAGTTTCCATCGATGGGGCCAAGGGTATTCTTTACAACATTACTGGTGGTCCAGATATGACCATGAGCGAAGTTTCCGATGCTTCTTCAGTGATTGCTGACAGCTCCGATCCAGATGCTAACGTCATTTTTGGCGCTACGATTGACGAAAACATGGGTTCTAAGATCAAGATTAGCGTCATTGCCACTGGTTTTGGTGACAATTATCCAGGTTCTGGTCCTAGAGCTATGTTCGGGGCTTATGGCAGAGAATCTCGTCGTAAAATGACTGGTCCAACCGCTAATTACAGTAAGCAAAATGAAGAAGATGAAGAGGAAGATAAAATTGACCGTGCTCCAAGTGGTTTTACTCAGCCTCAAATCATGCCGGCTAAGCCTAAAAAAGAAGAGCCACAAGAAAGTCACAATCCTTTCGTTCGCTCTGCTCTCTTTAACTTGAAGAAAAAAGAAGAACAAAAGCGTGATGACAAGAGTGACAAAAAAGAAGACATCGACAGCGATGATGAATTTGCTGAATTTGATGTGCCAGCTTTTTTGAGAGATAGATAGGGATATAGGAGATTAAGAACATGAAAAGAGAAGGAGACGTAATTGATGATATAGCAGAAGTAATTTTTGATTATATCCCAGAGAAAACGCGTGCCATTGGCACTAAAATCAAGGCTCTATTAACGGGAAAAAAAGAAGAAGAAAGCCCAGTTATTAAAGATGAATATTTCTTTAGAAAAGAAATGGCTTTTGATAATAAGGTTTGGAACTTACGTGGAAGAGAACTTGTGGGAGGACTGTCTTTTTATTTAGAATCAGAAAGCGAAAGCTTAGCTATTAGTTTCAACAATGCGGTTCACTCTCATCAAACAGTGCAGCAAACTATCAAATGGCCACTGGAATCTGAAGAAGTTCAGGTTGTCTTTAATTCTGGCCGGGTACAGATACAATTGAAATTAATTTCTAGGGAAAATAAACCGATTTTGTTAGAAGCGCATACTACTGTTGCAAAGCAAGTCGGATGATTTTAAATTTAGTTTAGTGAGCTATCTTTGTGCTATAATTCCTTTGTTAAATTAAAACCGTTTTAGCCACTATCAATGGCAAGGTGCTTGAAGAAATTTTCTTGTCTTAAAGCAAGAATTGATTAGACCAAGCCGGGTGAGTCCGTAATCACTTAAATTAAGTATTAGCAAGGCTGGTACCTTTATCTTCTATAAGATAAGCCTGCTTAGAAACGACACTTTTGGTTCGTTTTTAGGCAGGCTTTTTTTGTAGCAAAAAAATATATAAGGAAACAATGAAAATCAAAGATTTTAGACAAGTACCAAATTTTCCAGAATTAGAACAAGAAATTCTCGCCTTTTGGGATCAAGATCAAACCTTCCAGAAATCAGTCAATCAAAGAAGCGAAGATAATTCATTCTCTTTCTATGATGGTCCTCCATTTGCCACTGGTTTGCCTCATTATGGTCATTTAATGCAGTCTATTATCAAGGATTTAATTCCTCGTTATCAGACCATGCTGGGCAAGAAAGTTCGCCGTGTTTGGGGTTGGGATTGTCATGGTCTACCAGTCGAAAATATCATCGAAAAACAACTCAATCTTGATAGCAAAAAAGACATTGAGACCTATGGTGTGGATAAATTTAACGAAGCATGTCGTCAAACTGTTCTGACATATGCCGAGGAGTGGAAAACCACCATTCGTCGTATTGGTCGCTGGATTGACATGGATCACGCCTACAAAACTATGGATAAAGAATTCATGGAAACCGTCTGGTGGGTTTTCCGTAAGCTTTGGGATAAGGGCCTGATTTACAAAAGCCATAAGTCCATGCACATCTGTCCTCGTTGTGGAACTCCGCTTTCCAATTTTGAAGTGACTCAAGGTTACAAAGATGTTAAAGATATTTCTGTTTTTGCTAAATTCGAATTGGTTAACGCTGCCGCCACTCTTGGTGTAGAAACCAGCGAGAAAATCTATGCCGTCGCTTGGACTACCACTCCTTGGACTTTGCCAGGCAATGTTCTATTGGCAGTTGGTCCGGATCTTGAATATGTTTTGGTTAAAATTGTTGGCGAAGAGGGTTTGATAATTGTCTCTAAAACTCGTTTGGCTGAAGTAATTGTTGATAAAGATTTCGAATTAGTTGGCGAGCCATTTATGGGTTCCAAATTAGCTGGCCTGACCTACACTCCAGTTTTCCCATATTTTGCTAATTGGGCCAAAGCTTTCCGTATTGTCACTGAAGATTTTGTGACTTTGGATGAAGGTACTGGCATCGTCCACATTGCTCCAGCTTTTGGTGAAGATGACTATAAAGTTGGCAAAGCTGAAGGTATTGAGCTGTTGCAACATGTGGGTATGGATGGTCGTTTCACAGCTGAGGTGACAGATTTTGCTGGGATGGAAGTCAAACCAAAAGATAATCCAACCATGACTGATGTTGAGATTATTAAATATTTAGCCGCTCGTGGGACGCTTTTTGCCAAGAAAAAAATCGAGCACAGTTATCCACATTGTTGGCGTTGTGATACTCCTCTGCTTAATTACGCTACTGATAGTTGGTATGTCAAAGTCAGCTCCTTCAAAGATCAGCTTTTGGCCAACAACGAAAAGGTTAATTGGCAGCCTGATCATATCAAGCATGGTCGCTTTGGCAAATGGCTTGAGGGTGCTCGTGATTGGGCAATTTCTCGCAATCGTTATTGGGGCACTCCTCTACCAATTTGGGAGAGTGAAAGCGGTGATTTTGTTTGTATCAGTTCTATTGAAGAATTAGAAACTCTTTCTGGTCAGAAAGTTAGCGATTTGCACAAACACATTGTTGATAAAATTACTTTTGAAAAAGACGGCAAAACTTATCATCACATTCCTGAAGTTTTGGATTGTTGGTTTGAATCAGGCTCCATGCCTTATGGTGAGTTGCATTATCCATTTGCCAATCAAGAAGCTTTTAAGCGTTCTTTCCCTGCCGATTTTATTTCTGAGGGTCAAGATCAGACTCGCGGTTGGTTTTACACTTTGCATGTTTTGGCAACTGCTCTAACTTTGGGTAGTGAAAAAGAAACTAGTGCTTTCAAAAATGTAATGTGCACTGGTTTAATCATGGCATCTGATGGTAAAAAAATGAGCAAGCGTCTCAAAAATTATCCAGAGCCAGGAGCAATTTTGGAAAAGTATGGAGCTGATGCATTGCGTTTGTACATGATGTCATCTCCTGCAGTTAAGGCAGAAACTCTTAATTTTGACGAGAAAGACGTAGCTAATTTGCGTCGTCGTGTTTTTGTGATTTGGTGGAATGTTTTGGCTTTCTATAAATCATTTAGTGATCAAAAAGCTGGTTTCTTCGACTTAGCTGCCGACAAATTGCCAAGTAATTTACTTGATCGTTGGATTCTGAGTCGTTTGCAAAGCGTCATTGAAGAGCTAAGACAAAATCTCGATAATTATGATGTGATGAAGGCCAGTCGCTTATTGGCTCCATTCATCGATGAATTGTCGACTTGGTATTTGCGTTTGAGTCGCGAGCGCCTTAAAGCGAGCGACAATCAAGAAGTTAGTCAAGTTTTTGCGACGGTGATTTATGAATTGGCTAAGGCTTTTGCGCCGATAGTGCCATTTTTTACCGAACTGATTCATCACAATATGATTAGTGAAGAAAATTCTATTCACTTGCAAGCTTTCCCAGAATATCAGGAAAAATTTCATGATCAAAAATTAGAAACTGCCATGGATTTGGCTCGTAAGATTGTTGAACTTGGTCATAGCTTGCGTCGAGAGAAGCAGCTTAAGGCTCGTCAGCCTTTAGCTAGTTTGAAAGTAAGTGGTTTTGCTGAGCTTGAATATCGCGACGAGTTAGAAGCACTTCTTCTGATGGAGCTCAATGTCAAAAAAATTGAATGGCTAGATAACTCTGGTGATTTAAGAGTGGATTATGATTTCAATTTGACCGATGAACTCAGAGCTGAAGGTGAAGCCAGAGAAATAATTCGTCAAATTCAAGATTTACGCAAAGAGGCTCTTTTGGATATGAATAAAATTGTTGAAGTCGAATTACCGAACTATCCAGAAGCTTTTAAACAAGAAATTGAAGAGAAAACGAATACTAAAATCGTTGCTGGTGAAATAGCTAAGCTTAAAATATGAAGAATAAAGCCATCATTATCGATCTAGATGGTACAGCTATTGATTCTCCAGATCAGAAGTTAGCCAGCCAAAGATTAAAAGAAGCGATTAGAAATTTAGAAGATCGTTATTTTATTTGTGCTGCGACTGGCAGGTCTTGGACTTTTGCTAAAGATTTATTACAAGATTTAGAGTTAGAAGATCCTTGCGTCATTTCTGGTGGAACGAGGATTTGTTTACCAAAAACTGGTGAAATTATCTGGCAACATAATATTGAAAAAGCAGCAGCCAAACAAATTTTACAAATCATGTCTGAGTATTCGAAGTACAAGATTTTGTGCAACGACTACAGCGAAGATGATTACTTCAATGGTGGTTTATCTGCAGACACTTTTGTTTTACCAGAAGAAGTTTATTTTTTAGAGCAAGTTTTTGTTCCAGAGAAAATAGCCTTTATTATTCAAGAAAAAATTTCTCAAATACCAAATGTTATTTGCACGATGGTCTTCGACAAGATTAAAGGCTGTCGTGATTTGCACATAACCAACGCTCAGGCTACCAAAGAACATGCCATAGCGATTCTTTTGGAGAAAACTGCCGTCAGTAAAAATAATTCAATTGGCGTTGGTGATGGTAATAATGATTTTCATTTATTTGCTGGAGTTGGACTCAAAATAGCCATGGGCAATGCTGTTCCTGATCTGAAAGAATTAGCCGATCAAATTATAGGTGATGTTAAAAACGATGGCTTGGCAGAATATTTTGAAAGTTTGTCATAATTGGTCTAAACTAAGCCAAGGTTTATGCGTAAATATTTTTTATTAGGCATCTTGTTTCTTTTTACAGTTTTGTCGTTGACGACTCTGCGCAGTATCGTTCCTGAACTTCTATACAAGCAAACTATTTCTTTTGCTTTGGCTTTTTTAGTATTTTTTATTGCTTGGAAATTACCTTTTGAGTTTCATTTAAAAATAGCTAAGTGGTCTTATTTATTGCTTAATTTATTGTTACTCTTTTTGCTTGTTTACGGCTCTATTACCAGAGGTATTTCGGCTTGGATCGTACTGCCTTTTGGTTTTAAATTTCAGCCGTCTCAGCTTGCTGTGCCAGTAGTAGCTCTTTATTTATGCAGTTTTTTTAATAAGGAAAAGAAATTCACCTGGCTTTTACTAGTACAAACTTTAGCGATTATTGCTTTGCCAGCTATTTTAATTTTGCTAGAACCAGATTTTGGAACAGTTTTAGTTTTTGGAGCGAGCATGTCAGTGTTTTTATTTTTTAATAAATTGAATTTCAAGCAAGTTTCAGTTTTATT